>JANYHQ010000386.1 GCA_025358985.1 Acidimicrobiales bacterium | reverse complement strand
CTGAGGGATGGGCTCGTCTGGCAGCGGCGGAATGGGCGGGGGAATCGGCTGAGGTATCGGCTGGGGAAGGGGCTCGAACGGCGGAGGACCGGGAGTCGGGTCCAGGAGAACCGGGGGGTCTGACGTACTGGATGCGCTGAACATGCCCTTTGCTCTACCCCGCAGCGTCTGCCCTCAACCACTGGATTGTTTCGATTGGCGCATAGACGGGCAATAGGCATCCATGACTACTTCCATACGTTCTCGGGCAGTGCGCCGTGCCATCGCTGCTGGTGCCGTGGCCCTCGTTGCCGTGATGGTGGCGCCGCCGGCCGGCGCCGCTACGCGCAAGGCGGTTCGCAAGAGTTCCAAGAAGACGGTGAAGCGAGCGCCTGCCAACTTCTCCCTCGGATTCTTGGGAGACGAGCGTACGGTGTCCGCAGGCAGCACTGCCACGTACAGCTTCACTCTTTCCACTGCAGGAGGCTTTCGCGGCGGAGTCGTGTTCGACGTCCCCGACCTACCGCCGGGCGTTTCGGCCAAGGTCACCACCGCAACGTCCACCACCTTCAAGATGGATGTATCCACCACATCGTCGGTGCTGGGTGGATCAGCGGTGTACGCCCTGCGGGGAATCTCCGGCAATCTCACCCGCACCGCATTGTTCCGCCTCACCGTGGTTGCCGCCCCCACGACCACCGTGGCAGGCGCTCCCACCACTGTGGTCACCGGTGATTTCGTGGTCAGTACCGACACCCCCACGCTCACCCTGTCGCCCGCCGAGACCGGAGCCATGTCGGTGAACATCGCCCGACGCGGTGGATTCGTGGCGCCCGTAACGTTCAAGCTGGAGGGGCTCCCGGCCAATGTGGATGCGGCCTTTGCGCCCAATCCCACGCAGGTCAATGCCAAGTTGTACATCGCGCCAGGAGCGACCGCTCCCTCGGGCACCTATCTGCTGGTGATCACCGCATCTTCGGGGACAATCACCCGGTCTGTGGCTGCACGCCTAGTCATTCGCCGCATCGGTGCATTTGCCATGACCTTGGTGCCTGCCACATTGTCCACACCGCAAGGCATTGATGCGTCTACCACTGTCACCGTGTCACCACCCACCGGCCAGACCCTTGTCCCCGATGTGAACATCGAGATCAGCGCCGCCCCACCGGGAGTCACCGTACTCACACCTGTCACCACCGGGCGATCCACCAAGATCACGCTGTCCACCAGCAGTACCACCGCCCCGGGGGTCTACAACTTCAACGTAGTAGGGCGTAGCGGAACCAATAGCCAAACAGTCTCTTTGCAACTCACCGTAACGGCCAACACCCCTGGCTTCGGCTTGTCTGCCCAACCCGCCACCCAGACCGTGGCCCGCGGTGCGGTAGCCACCTACACCATCACAACGGCCAATACGGGTGGCTTTAACGGAAGCATTGCGTACTCAGTACTGGGACTTCCGAGCACTGCCACTGCAGTGGTTGAGCTCACGTCCACCGGTGCAACGGTGAAGATCACCACCACCGCTGCCACTGCTCCCACCACCTATCCGTTGCAGTTCACGGGCAAGAGCGGCACCCTCACTTCCACCGTTCCGGTGGATATGGTGGTCACCGCACCGGCCAGTTAGCCCCGAGTGTCATTTTCAGTGTCATTTACATCGCAGCGTGGCCGGTAGTAAGCAATCACCTATGTCCACTGATGTTCTTCTACCGGACGGGCACTAATGGCTGTCATCCTCGGTGAACGCACCAACGCCGATTCCGCCACCGAGCACAAGGGTCCTTGGGCGGTGGTGCCATGGCGCACCATCGTCGCTTCCACCTTGGTGGTGGCCTCCTTCATAGGACTTGTCATCGTCCTCATCGCCGTGCAACGGGTGGTGGCGTGGATAGTGATAGCCGGGTTCTTCGCCATTGTGCTGGCGCCGCCGGTGCGAATTGTGCAGCGGCGCGTGGGTGGGCATCGCGGCATCGCCACGGCGATAGTGATGTTTTCCACTCTGGCGGTGGTGGTGGGCGCCGTTGCGCTGTTCGTACTGCCCATTCGTAGTCAAATTCTGCAGAGTGCGTCGGATCTACCGGGGACGGTGCGCGATGCCGCCCAGGGGAAGGGTCCCGTGGGCAACATCGTGACCCGATTGAACATCGACAGTTACGTCCGTAACAATCAGGATTCGTTGCAGCGTTGGGCTGATGACGTCAGTGGGTCTTCGGTCTCCATTGCCCAGAGTGTGCTGGGGGGAGTATTGGCCACCGTCACCGTGTTCGTCGTGGCGTTTCTTTTCCTCACCCAAGCTGGAGCCATGGGTCGCACCCTGGTGGAAGTAGTGCCGCTGCGACGCCGAGACATGGTGAGACGTATGGCGGCCGACACCAGCGCAGCGGTCAGCGGATACATGGTGGGCAACCTCATCATCTCCCTCGTGGCAGGCACCACCGCCTTCATTTGCCTGCTGTCACTCGGTGTTCCCAACGCTGCTGTACTGGCCATCTGGGTGGCGTTTGCTGACCTCATTCCGCTCGTTGGAGCCACACTTGGAGCAGCAGTGGCGGTACTGGCGGCATTCCTCCACAACCCCACGGCCGGCATCATTTCGCTGATTTTCTTTGTCATTTATCAGCAGTTCGAGAACAGCATTCTGCAGACCAATGTCATGTCGCGAACAGTGAAGGTCAATCCCTTGATTGTGTTGCTCAGTGTTGTGCTTGGTGTGGAACTGTTCGGTATTGCCGGCGCCTTGTTGGCGCTTCCCGTGGCCGGTTCCGTTCAGGTGGTGGTAGGTGAAATATGGCGGGAATTCCATCGAGAGCAACTCGTGCTTCCCAGTGACTACGAGCACGGGCCCAGTTCATGAACGGACCCAACTCTGGTGCTGTCCTGCATACGTTTCCCTGAGGGCATCAGTGGCCCACCATCGACCCGTCTTGGAGGGTGCTCTACCTCTTCGAGGCGAACCCCATTGCTGAGCAAGTGGCCTCAGTACGGGCCATGTGTGATGAACACCCAGACCGAAATTGAGCAAGCCGTTGCCGACTATCGCCGAACCGAGTTTGGTGGATGGCCCCGGCCCACCGCGATCCGGTCAGCTACCTCGAAGATTGGGGTTTTCCTCAGCGCGAAACCTCGATCACACCACAGGCCACGCGATCTCCGGCATTGCCGGTGTTGCCCGTAGCCACCGTGGCATCAATGGAGTTGGCTCGGTACTGAGTGGCACCGTCACCAAGGGGGACATTGCCATAGTTGTCAGCACCGGCATGCAGAATCACCACTCGGTCGAACAACTCTCCTGGTTGTACCCGGTCGATGGAGAACTGCAAGCGTGCAGATCCGTCGAGGTTCACGTGCAGCGATGGCAGGTCACCTGCGTGAGCACCATGTGACTCTGTGCTTTGGCGCTTCAGGTGTCCGTCGGCCGACAAGAACCATGTGCCGGACAACGCCTTCGGATCGGCGATGCACCCATTGCCGTTGGCCGGGTTGTCGTTGCCATGGATATGGAACGCATGGAAAGAGCGCAGTGCCACGCTGTTGCGGGGCAGCAGGAGATTCGCATCGACCGAGGTTGCCGTCTCTCCTGGCCGGTTGGCAAATGTAACTGTACCGATTGATGTTCCATCACTCATCTGGAGCTTCGATGTGGCTACCACATCGGCTCCTGACGCGCCGGGTACACCAATGATGGCAAGTGCAGCCGCCGCCAGGAACAGCGGCACCGCCAGCGCAACTATGAGCCTCAGCAGCGGTGTGCGAATAATGTGTTGTTTGTTCATGGGGACAACCTGCTCTCTGGTGGTGGATTGTGGCCACGCTGGTCGGTAGGCGGCGGAATATACGTACGTCATGGGGAGCAGTAGGGCGCCGAGCAGCATCGTGGCCACGACGCGACGAATCCAGTGCAAGTCGCCCATGGTGGCTGCAGCCAGTGCGCCTGACACTGCAATGGCCACCCACACCACAATTCGTCGACTCGTGCCTGGCCTCATCAATGACCTGGCTAGACCGCCCCCTACAAGTGCGGGCAGCAGGAGCACTCCCGGTCCAAAACCCAGTACCAGTGTCGAGATGCAGGCCAATATACGCAGCGCAATGCCGATCGCCACAGGGGCGTGCGCACGCCTCGCCACCATCGACACGCCAGTCAGCAGGCTCAACGTGGTGGGAAGCGCCACTACGAAGAACGTGCCGCTCCAACTGAATTGAGGATCTGTAGACACCAGCCGCATCCACAGCCGCAGCATGATTGCCCACAAACAGCCAAATGAAGTGAAGCATGCGATCGTGCCAAGGTGTTTCCGCAAGGTCATACTCAAACGGACGAGCGAAGTGAGCCTGTAGGTGACACGATCTGCAAACGTTGTACCACCGTTCCCCTTTCCATCAATTCGCCTGGCGTGGTCACCCTTTCGGGAGACGTCAGACGTCAGTACTGTTGGTGGACATCCAGGTTGCAGTGACTATCCAGGTTGCAGTGACTATCGCTGTGAAGCAGGCATCGCTCATTGGAAACAGTTCCGCAAGATCGCGCCCGTCGATCGTTGTAGGCGATCAGCAATGGTTGGTACATCTGTTCGAGACCGAAGCACGCTCGCTGGTTCGCCTTGCTCGCTTCTTCGTGGATGACCGTGACGCAGCGGAAGACCTCGTGCAGGAGGCGTTCATCAGGTTGGGACGATCCGTTCATCGGCTCAACGAAAGCGGTAAGGCTCCTGCCTACCTCCGCTCCATCGTGTTGAACTTGGCACGCGATCACAACCGTCGCGGCTTGATGTCACTACGTCATCAGCTGCCGGGAAACAGGGAAGTCGACGTCGATCTGGCCTCCGTGGAATCGGATGTTATGCGTCATGAGGGGCAGCGGGCCGTGGTGCGAGCAGTGCGGGCCCTCCCCCGCCGACAGCAGGCTTGTATCGTGCTGAGGTACTACGAGGATCTGAGTATCCACGAAATTGCCGACATCCTGGGTGTGTCACCAAACTCGGTCAAAACGCACCTGCGACGGGCACTGGCGGCGCTGCAACCGGCGCTGGCCGACTCCGCTACACCAGCGGTGGGCTCATGACTTCGATCGAGGAGCAACTTCGCCGCGAGATGCGCGAAGCAGCGATGCAAACGGCCGAAAGCCCCGACCTCTTCGCCCGCATCGAGCACAGCCTCGTAGCCGACCGTACGCGGTGGGCCGTCCGGGCCAGGGTGGTTGTGGCGATCGGTGGATTCATCTCGATCATGGTTGCCATTGTCCTGATCACGTCTGACACCAAAGAAGGAAGGTTGCTCGTGCATTGGTGGATTCTCGAACTCATCACCACCGGCGTTCTGCTGGCCATTGCGCTCACGTTGGGCCCGTTCATCAAACGCTTCGGCAAGAGTTATGCCGGCGATGTTTTTCGGGCCAATCCTCGCACCGGCAAGAGCTACATCGTTCTCACGGATGTGGCCTACTACCTGATTTTCGTGGCGTACATCTTGTTTACGGTGACCGTTGAACTGCCGGCGAACTGGTCGGACATGGTGAACGCCGCTCAACTCAAGACCGAACTCTCACGGGTGGGTGGAATCCTGTTGATTATGGGTCTACTGCACAGCGTCAACATCGTGATGCTGCCGATGATGGGCCGCCTACTCACGCTCAACCGCAACCTCGATGAGTCCGCAGACAACACGCCTCGTGCCGGCCTGAGCCACGCAACGATCCCTTCAGGATCGTGGGTCTTGCGCATCGAGTCGGCACCAACGCAGCCAACACCACCCACCGCCGACCCGCCCGCCTGAAAGGGTAACCCGGTTGGCACTATTGGCCGGCGTTACACGATCGATATTGTGATTCGAATGCTCCACGATTGTGGGTCTTGATGTCTTCGAGGTGCACGTCTTGAGCCAGTCCGACCTGACGCAAAGCCGCCTGCGCCAGCAAGTGCGCCAACGGGAGAACGCACCGCAAGCGACCACCGCCTGGTTTGAGCTTGCAGCGGCTCTGCAGCGTTGCGTCGGCAACCGTGCAACTGGAAAGGTGCTGATGCGTCTGTCGGATAGGCAACGGCCGCCCCCTTCGCTCAATTCGGGGACCGCCAGTTGGATCGCCCGATATGAGGCGGGCGAGCATGCGCAGTTCGGGGGGACCGGTACGGTGCTACTGAGCGGAGTGCCTGTAGATGCAGGGAACGTTATCGCCATGGCCGACTTCTTCCGAAGTCCCGAGGCGATGCAGAAGGCAACTGCCGCCGAGATCAGCGCCCTAAACGCGCTCATTGAACGGGACAAGCAATTCCGCTTGGGAGTCAAGGGAGCAACGGCGCCGTCGAACGACGAGATCGAGGCGGCCACTGCGGGTCGTCCGGAGGGTGAGCGGTTCATGGACCTCAACAAGTCGAATTTCTCTCACTTTGCTCCTCCTACAGACCCGTCCGCAGCAGCGGCCAGTGCGGCGAAGGGGGGTGATCACAAATCGGCGTGGGAAAAGCATCATCGCGCTGCACTTGACCAAGCCAAGGCCAATGCAGCCCCGCAGCGCGCACCGCAAGTTTCCGATCCCTCCAAACCGACCCAGGGCACCGTTCCCGCCAACGCCGTTGTCACCAATCTGTTCGCCGCCCACTACTTGACAGATGCGTTCGCTGCCGGGCACCTGATCAACAAGCGAGAAATCATGGATGGCTCCAGCGCCCAATGGGACAAGGTGGCTTCGCACTGGGGGGTTCCGGGCACCAACGACTTCACCGACAAGGTCGCACCGAAGCTGCTGGCTGATCCGACCGTGGCAGCTGCGCTGGCGGGGAAGCAAATCCGCTTGGCGGTCTGGGCCGATGTCGATGGACACCGTCTCTCGGAACTGCTCTACGGGATGTCAAAGGGGGACGACACACGGGGCGACTTTTTCAACTTATTCGCCCGAATGGTGCACGACGTGCTCAATCGTGAGGGAGTGGAGGTAACCAACGGCACCAAGACGTGGAAACTGTCAGGCGACGCAACCCTCAATGCAGAATCCCTACAGCAAGGCCGTCTCGCAGTAGCTGAGTCTGAACGGAACCTGCAGCAGGCAGCGGCGTCTACAAAGGATCTCGACTACGCAGCAATGTTTGCCCGAGTTTGGGCCTTTGTGCCAAAGCCGACCGTGGCGGGAGCGGCCTTCGTGAAGAAGGTGGTGGACACCGTTGGCGACGCAGGTAAGCCTGAAGCGCAAGCCGAACTCATCCGCTTGGCCCGAGACGAAATCAAGACTGTTGTCGCTGAGCTCAACAAACAGAACCGACTCCGCGACAAACCTAATATTGGCGCAGTCCGTAGCGCCCCAACTCCTCCCCCGAGGGAAAAGGCGATGCCCTAAACGATCCGGGTCCCAACCCGACCGGGCAGCTCTCAACTACTAGCGATGATCGGCTAGATCGGCGCTCGCGATTTCGTCTTCCCGTACTCCGACGACATTGGGGAATCATCTGTCTTCGTTGCGAAGATCTTGGTATCCCTCTTGGCGCTTGCGGCATTCGGGCTGTTGTTCGTGATGCCCAAGTGGCTTGGTCCGTTCCAAGGGATGGGCGAATTGCTTTCTACGTGCTGTGTGTCGTTGGTGAAGTCGCGGTAATTGGTGCTGGCTCGAAATGGCTGGACTCTTCGGACAGGACGGTTCTGCGTCCCGCATTGATCGCGCTCGTTGTAGGACTGCATTTCGTGCCGTTCGCATGGGCGTTCAAGGGGCGGATGTGCCATCTGCTCGGTATTGCCCTCGTGCTGTTTGGCTCCATCGGACTACTTATGGGCACAAAGAGGGGTGCGCTTATT
>JANYHQ010000334.1 GCA_025358985.1 Acidimicrobiales bacterium | reverse complement strand
TCCAGATACGGCCCGACGTGGTGGGGATGCCGTAGTGGGTGTCGATGAGAAAGGCCCGTATCCCATAACGAAGTTGAGACCCGATGCTCCCGCTCTGCTCCGCAAAGAGAAATCCGTCTTCCACGTTGTTCATGGAATTGTGAGTGGCGGCCAACACCACTTGGTCCAGTCGTCGGTTGCACAGCTCTGCGTGGTCGTTGCATTGCAGCACTGATGCGGTAGCGAAACTGTCACGCACGATCACCACGGTCACGAGTGGGGCCGCACTCAAGCCCACGGCACCGAGGAGGCGACGGTGCGTGCGAACGTTCATCCGCGCCAGCACGAGCGGTGCCGCGGCGGGGGAAGGCAAGAGGATGCGTAGCATCCACACGATGCTGCCAATGGCGGCCACGACGATGACTACTGGCCCAATGACGTTGCGCTCCACGATCGCCACAACTCCCACAAGCATCACTGCGATTGCCACCAGTGGTGACAGGCGTGGCCGTCTGATGCCCTTGACCCGAACCAATAGTGTGTTCAGCAGCCGATTCCCCGGAATCGTGGTGGCCAACACCACGGTTGCACCCAACACGATCACCAGTTGAAACTATGGGCGAACCCAGAGGTGAAGACGGTGACAGCGGTGGACAGCGCCCGCCTCGCCGGACCCGCTGGCACCCGCTGACCGGCCAGCAGGATGCCCACCCATCGGGCTATCAGGAGCGCACCGCCAGTCAGAACTGATGCCAATCCGCCGGCACCCACAGTTCGTCGTCTCATCGTCGAACTAAGTACGCTTAGGAAAGCGGTCAAAATGGCGGCAAGGCACAGCACCCACCACCAGCGAGCCATCTGCCCTGCTGTGCGCAGCAGCGACCCCGCCTGGCTGGGACCATCCAAATGTACGAGTTCGGCCTGTATTCCTACCGGGACGCGGGCGGCGAGATCGGGCCGTAGCGACCGGAGGGTCTCCAACAACTGCACTGGAGTCTCTTGGAGACGAGAGGCGTGCGTGGGCTGACCCAGTCGTATCGGTGCCGCAACGATGTCGTGTTCCGCCTGCTCAACAGCCAAGGCGGTGAGGTCGGCGAACTGGGGGCTGGCCACCACGATGTCGGACGCCTCTTCCACCAGCATGCGTAAGAACTGCCTGACTCAACTCTGCGGCGAGGTAGGAGCGTACCGTCGGCTGTCGGGTGACGGCTCGGACGTTGGCTTCCAGACCGGGTTGGTCCATGATCGACGTCCGCAATGAGGTACTGATGAGCGCCGCACCCAGCAACAACGCACTCACCGCCACCAAAACTCGAGTGACCATCGCGTTCACGGAAATTGGCTCAGTTGGCGGGGTAGGTCCTCGGGGTGTACATCCATGATCGCCCTGCGGCATCCACGAACTGGCGGGTGGTGGACGAACCGACGATGACCAAAGTACTCATGTCCACCTCGGCGGAGTCAAACGCCGACAGCGTCACGATACGAACAGTTTCCGCCGCCCGGCCCACGGCGCGAGCCAACGCCACCGGGGTAGTCCCCATTCGGTGCTGGCGAATGATGTTCATACCGGAGTCGAGTTGCCATGGGCGATGTTTGGAGATGGGGTTGTACAACGCAATAACGAAATCAGCGCCAGCCACGGCGGCCAGACGACGCTCCACCACGTCCCACGGTTTCAACACATCCGACAATGAAATGATGCAGAAGTCGTGACCCAACGGTGCGCCCAACACCGCCGCAGCAGCCGATGCCGCAGTGACGCCAGCGATGATGGTGACGGCCACGGCCCCCAACGCAGTACCGGTGACTTGGTGAAGTTCCTCGATCACGGCGGTGGCCATGGCGAAGATGCCGGGGTCTCCCGACGACACCACCACCACATCGCGACCCTCAGCGGCCAACTCCAACGCCAGGCGGGCCCGTTGCGCCTCTTCGCGATTGTCGAAGCAATGTCGGGTTTGATGCGCCAGCACCGGTTGCACCATGTTGAGATACGGCTCGTAGCCGATGAGGTCGGTGGCGGCCGCCAATCGTTGTGATGCTTCGGGGGTGCGCTGGTGATCGTTGCCCGGACCCAACCCCACCACGGCCAAGCGACCGGTGCCGGGGGTCATCGCAAGCCAGCAGTAGCGCTGGGAATGATCACCATGGAGAAGTAGGGAGAGGTGGAGGGATCAGCGTCGGCCAGTGCCATCACCCGTTGCGTGGACATGGTGGCCCGCTCCACATAGTGGGCACGCTCCAACAAACCAGCCTGCTCCACCGCAGTACGAACCTTGGCCAGGTTACGGCCCAACTTCATGATCACCACAGCATCAGAAGCGCGCATACGATGTTGCAACTCCTCCGCAGGCAATACCCCCGATAACACGCTAACCACCTCGTTGAGGCATACCAGCGGCGTGCCCAACACCGCCGCCGCCGCCAACATGGCTGGCACCCCCGGAATGACTTCCACCGGGTAGCGATCCGCCAATCGGTTGTGGATGTACATGAACGAGCCGTAGAAGAATGGGTCACCTTCGCACAGCACCGCCACGTCGCGTCCGGCGTTGAGATGAGCGGCGATGAGCTCGGCACTGTGGTTGTAGAAGGCGGCCATGATGCACTCGTACGAGTCA
>JANYHQ010000305.1 GCA_025358985.1 Acidimicrobiales bacterium | reverse complement strand
GCCAGCGCTGACACCATCTCCAGCGTTCGAGCCATGCTCAGTTGAAGGTGATCTCAATCAGGTGATCGCCCGATTGGCGACTTTGTTCCACCGTGCGGGCATTGGCCTCGTCGGAGCGCATGACCCACTCGGTGGCTTCGCTCAGCGAGCGACCGTTGGCCACGTGACGGGCAATGAGATGATTCACCCGAACAACATCATCAGCATGCTGAAGATATGCGCGCACATCGAACTGCGATGACACCTTGAGCCACGGTTCCACATCCATCAGCACGTAGTTCCCTTCCACCAGTACCACCTGCACACCCGGATCCACTGCGATGGAACCAGCGACAGCAGCCTCGATGGAACGATCGAACACAGGTGCCCAAACTGTCCCATGTGGTCCAGCCGTAACACCGGGGCTGCGCTCCTCCGCTTCGCTTCGATGCTCGCCTGGCCTCACGACTCCCTTCGGTCGCGATCCGGCCGACACTCGGGTCAACATTGCTGCCAGGCCGTCCACGTCGAAGGTTTCCGGCGCTCCCTTGCGGTGTGCGAGTCCGAGATCGCTCAACGCCGCGTTGGCCAAATGAAACCCATCCATCGGCACCACCACCGACGTGATGGCGGCAACGAGCAACATTGCCTGTACACGTATCACCGCGGTGCTCTTGCCCACACCGGGTGCACCGGCCATGGCCACCAGCAACGGCCGATCGACCGGCCGGATCGTGTTCACCAACAGTGCACCGAACGATTCGAGGTCCACTAGCTGCGCTCGGTCCTGCGCTCAGTTCCCATCAGCCATCAACCGACGCAGATGGTCGACGCTGTCGGGAGGCAGCCGCTTGGGTCGCCCGTCGACCCCGGTGGAACCAGCACGAAGTTCGGACTCCACCAACACTTGCGATCCGCGCAGGATTCGTTGCTTCCAACGAGTGGTGACGGCCCCCACCTCACTTATAGCCGTTTCCACGGTGAGCACATCTCCCGCCACCGCAGGCATCCGGAATCGTACCAAGATGTCGGCCACCACCACTTGCCACCCCTCAGCGGCCATCCGCTCCAACGCCATGCCCACCGATTCCAACGCCTCCACCCGGCCGGCCTCGAGAAACACCAGGTACACGGCGTGATTCACATGGCCATACGGGTCGAGCTCACCGAATCGTACGCGCACCTGCATGTGATGGGCTGCCATCAGCGGCTGGCCACCACGGCGATCTCCATGAGCCACTCGGGCCGAGCGAGACGCGGAACCACAATCAGCGTGGACGCCGCCCGATGACCACCGAGGGCCACGTCGCGCGCCGCCATCACCACGCTCAGATCCTGTCCGTCCACCACATAGGTGGTGACGCTGACGAGGTCGGTGGTGGCCATGTCCGCTTCAGCCAGCAACGCAGCAATGGTGCCCCAGACCACCACCGCTTGATCCGCCAGCGCATCCGGCACCGTACCGTCCATGCGAGTGGGAACCACTCCAGACGTATGCAGAACGGTGGTTGGGCTCTCACTCACAACAGCAAGGGCGTAGTTGGCGGCCGGGGTGGCCACACCGGATGGTTGGATGAGGCGGTTCATGAGGGCATGTTGGCATCAACGGTGGGGCAGTCGAGGCCAGTGTGTAGGTGATCCTCGGGATCAGGGATTGTTTCGCGTAAGTAGCCGAGGACCGCCAGTTCGATTTGGTGGATCATTGCTTTTCGTTGATGCAACGGCATCTGGTCCGACAGCACCAGCAACGACCGCGCCAGTTCGGCGATCACCTCCGACACCAACAGCCGACGCGGTGGCGAGAGATCCGGTCGCCTACTGGCGATGACGGCGTCGATACGGCGCACCATGGCCCGCTGCAGATTTGCACCAGCACTGGCCAGTTCCGGAGATGTGAATCGACCATTGAGCAGCGGCACCGCACCCGGATGATCGCGATAGAAGGCGTCGAGGGCGCCCACTACGCGCGGCACCATTACCTCCGGCGTCACCCCCGGTTCGTCCACGATGAGGGTTTCGTACAAACGACCGATGGCGGCCAGATAACGGTCAGCCAGGGCGCTGGCCAGGGCCTCCTTGTTGGGGAAGAACTCGTACAGCGAACCAATACTGGTGCCTGCTTCCACGGCGATGAGATTGGTGGTGGCGGCGTCGTAGCCAATCTCGGCAAACAGTTGCTCGGCGGTGTCGAGGATCCGCTCTATGCGCTCTTGTGAACGGGCCTGGCGCGGTTGGCGGCGCAACAAGGTGGCCGACGGGGCGGCGGTTGCTGGTTTGGGGCGTCGGGCTACCACCGCCACAGTGTGGCCGACCCTTGACAAGTGTGCGGACCGTCACACACACTTGAACCTGAGTATTCACTCGGCTTCTGCCCAAGCCCCGGAGGTTTCCGTGCCCCTCGATCCCGATACCTACCTCACCGATCGCGAACGGCTGCGCGGTGATGTCAATGACGTTGACGCCATCATGTCGCTCACCAATCGTGACTCCGCCGCCGAGTACTCACTGGTCAGCTCCAACTTCGATTCGTTGTTCACCTGGAACTACAGCAAGGGCACCCGCCCCGCTCTCAACAAGCTGTACGAGAAGGCCAAAACCAGTCAGTGGAACGGCGAGAAGGACCTCGACTGGTCCATCGACGTGGACGTGGAGAAGGTGGTGCGGGAGTTGTCGGTGGCCGCTCCCGGTGATGCATGGATCCGTCAAGAGGCCGAAGACGCAGGTCTGTTGAAGGGTTGGGGGGACAAGGAGTGGCTGCAATTGGGCATCGAGGCGCAGAACTGGCGCCTGTCACAATTCATGCACGGTGAGCAGGGGGCGCTCATCTGTACCGCTCGTATCACCGAAACGGTGCCGTGGTACGACGCCAAACTCTTCGCCGCTACACAGGTGGTGGACGAGGCCCGCCATGTGGAGGTGTTTGCCAAGTACCTGGAGACCAAGCTCACTGGGTATTACCCCATCAACGCCCACCTCGAAGCGCTGCTCAATGACATCATCCGGGACAGTCGGTGGGACATGACCTACCTGGGCATGCAGGTGATGGTGGAAGGTCTGGCGCTGGCCGCCTTCGGTTTTCTCCATATGCTCACCAATGAGCCACTCCTGAAGAGCCTGCTGCGCTATGTGATGGCCGATGAAGCCCGCCATGTGGCCTTTGGTGTGTTGTCGCTGAAGGAGGCCTACGAGGGGATGACGTCGGCGGAGCTACAAGAGCGCCAGGAGTTTGCCTTCGAGGCGGGCATTCGCATGCGTGACCGGTTCTTGATGCAGGAAGTATGGGAGCGGATGGGGGTGGACGTCCGCAAGATGGTGGAGATCCAATTGCGGTTGCCCAACGAGTTCAAGGATTTCCAGCGGTTGCTGTTTTCCAAGATCGTGCCCAACTGCAAGAAGTTGGGCCTCCTTGATGCGGGCGACGGATGGCTGCGCCAGAAGTGGACAGAGATCGGCGTGATCCAGTTCGAGGACTGGGCCAACACCGGCGACGAATACTTGGAACTTGACCATGTGGCCACTGACCGCGAAGCCGGTGCCCTGGCTTCGTGACTCGGGCCCCAAGAGGGTAGAAGTACTCGCTGAGCGGGACTTTGTACCCTTTCGCCGATGATGTGGCTCTCAGACCGACCCAGCGGCTAGGGGCAGCGGGCGTTGAGCTTGTCCTGACCCGCCTTGATCTTGGCGATATGGGCCAACACCTTGGCAGTGTGAGCGTCGATCTTCACCACTCGAGCAGTGAGGCCCGCAGCTACTGCCGCCGCCCGCCGAGACCGCAGCGCGGCTAGATCGGCTTGGGCCGCTTGCAAACGCAATGCTTGAGCCTGCTTGTGCTCGGCCGCCCCCACACACTTCAGCTGATGCTTGGGTGCGGTGGTGGCCGGTGCCTCCGCGGTGGCCATTGACGCGCCGCCCACCAACAACGTGCTGGCGATGGCTGCCGTGGCCAGGGATTTGCGAAGCATGAGGGGTCCTTTCGAAACACTGCTGTACGAAGTCGTCAGTGTGTCCACGACGTGTGATCGGCATATGAGGACCGAAAGTTGATCGCGTCATCACCTTCGCTATGGTCAGCACATGTCCAACCTGAGCCGTCAGTTGCGCGATTCACTGGAACCCTTCGTCGGGTCCGTCTACTTCGCACCCGATTGCCATGAGCGCTACATGGCCCTGGGATTTGCTCCCAGTCGTGGTGAGGCCAACGGGGTAGCGCTGCCTGATGGTCCGGCCTACTTCACCAGTCGGGGCTCGGTGATGGGCCAGGTGCCGGGCCAAGTGGTGGCTGCTGCCTTCGGGGTATTCAACCCTGCCGTCGTTGTTCCCTCGGTCAGCCACGGATGGACGCTCACCGATGCTGCCACCATCTGTGCGGCCCGTGACGATGGTGCCATCAGTCAATTGGTCCGTCTGGTGGGCGAGGCGCCCGAAGGCCACCAATTGGTACTCGGCGGGTTGCGACGCGCCGTGGACGCTTGCCAACCCGGCGGTAGGCCGCTCTTTGCCGGGCTGTTGTCGTTGACCGAACCCGATGCCGTCATCGGACAGATTTGGCGGGCCGGCGACCGCCTCCGAGAGTTCCGCGGCGATGCCCACAACGCCGCGTGGACGTCGGCCGGTCTCGACGCCATCGAAATTGGATTGCTCACCGAGGGCTACATCGACTTGCCGTTTGCCTCGTATCTGCGGACCCGAGCGTGGAGCCCCGATCAGATTGATGCCGCCATGGAACGCTTGCTGGCCAGGGGCCTCATCGACGCAAACACGCTGACTGTTTCAGGCCGACACCTTCGCGAACAGGTAGAGCAGGCCACCGACCTCCAACTCGCGCCCGCCATCAAGGCACTCGGTACTGATGCCGATGCCGTCTGTGATGTTCTCGCCTCGTGGAGCAACACAGTGCGCGCCGGTGGTGGCTACCTCCGTGCCGGAGCGGCCGACCTCGCGCGCCCCAATCCGTGAGCGCCACGGCGTGGTAACGGCGGTCGGACTAGACGCCGACGACACCCTATGGCACAACGAGGATCACTTCCATCACGTGGAAGAAGAGTTTGCTGCCCTCATCACTCTGCACACCGATGATGTAGATGCCAGCACTGCCCTGGCGGCATTGGCCGAAACGGAACGCACCAACGTCACCATCTATGGATACGGCGTCAAGAGCTTCACCATTTCCATGATCGAAACAGCCATTGCGCTCACCGGTGGACGCATTCCCAGTGCTGAGCTAAGCGCACTTATTAATCATGGAAAGGACATGTTGCGTCGGCCCACCGATCTTTTGCCCCATGTACCGGGCATCGTGGAGCAGTTGGCGTTGCGCTACCGATTGGTGCTCATCACCAAGGGTGATCCACTTCACCAGAACGCCAAGGTGGCGGGTTCCGGATTGGCTCACCACTTCGAGCAGATCGAAGTGGTGGATGAGAAGGACCCGGCCACGTACCTGCGGGTCATCGCCCGCCACGGTATCGACCCGCAAGGGTTCGTGATGGTGGGCAACTCGCTGAAATCCGATGTTCTCCCGGTGCTCGAAATCGGCGGCATCGGCATTCACGTTCCGTACCAGTTCACCTGGGCACTGGAGCAAGCCGAGATGGCCCAGCATCACACCGACACCGGCCGCTTTCACGTGTTGGAACATCTGGGTCAATTGCCGGCACTCCTCAGCACCCTGGAGTAACCCCACATGATGGCGGCGGCGCCGATACGGTGCCCACATCAACCAGGATGTGGCCCCGGAATACATGGATGAAGTGGTAGGTGTCGCTCGCCGCGTACCTGGGTGGAAACACGTCGGAGCTCAAGCACTGACCCCGCTCAGTGGGGGAATGACGAACCGTAACTATGTGGTGGATGCCCCCGATGGCACTGCCTGCGTATTGCGGGTGGCCGGCAAGGACACCCAACTCCTGGGTATAGATCGCGTGGTGGAAGCAGCGGCGCAGCGCCAAGCGGCGGCACTGGGGATTGCCCCCGAGGTGCTCCATGTAGTGATGCCGGAGGGGTTTCTGGTGACACGATTCGAGCCTGGCTCCGAGGTGGCCGACATCACCGAACCGGTCACCATGGCGCAGTTGACGGCGGCTCTCCGGAGTTTTCATGGATCGGCGCCGCTGAGTGGCCGCTTCGATTGTTTCGAAGTGGCCGACACATACGCCACCGCGTCAATTGCGAGAGGCGTGCAACTGCCGCCGCAATTCCCCCACGCCGCGGCGGTGGCTGCCGACATCCAAACCGTGTTCAAGGCGTGGCAGGAGCCGGAGGTCCCGTGTCATCACGACTTGCTGAATGCCAACCTGCTGCGCGCTGATGATGGCCGCCTGTTGATCCTGGATTGGGAGTACGCCGGGATGGGCAGTCGATGGTTCGATCTCGGCAATATGGCCACCAATCATGAGCTCGATGCCGCCGCCCGTGAACAGCTCATTGCCGGTTACTTCGGCTCGGTCACCGTGGGCCGGTTGGCCCGTCTGGAATTGATGCAGGTGATGAGCGATCTTCGCGAGGCGATGTGGGGCGTGATGCAGCAGGCCATTTCCCGTATCGAGTTCGACTTCGTGGATTACGCGTCTCGCCATTTCGACCGGATGCTGGCCAATGCCAGCACTCCGACATTTCGTCAGGCGCTGGGCCACGCCCCCACCCCCTGAATGTAGGGACGACCGGTCGCGCTACGGCCGAGCCGCCTGGGGCTGCGCTCCGCCGCTTCGCTTCGGTGCTCGCCCGGCCTCACGACTCCCTCCGGTCGCGCTACGGCCGAGCCGCCTGGGGCTGCGCTCCGCCGCTTCGCTTCGGTGCTCGCCCGGCCTCACGACTCCCTCCGGTCGCGCTACGGCCGACCATACTGGTGGGGCGCCCGACCACGTCCCGAGTGATTGGGCACCGGACCCAGCTTGGCGAGCTGACCGGTGGCCACCAGATCGTCCACCACCTTGGTGATGGTACCCAGGCTGCCGCCGACACCGCTCATCACCTGAGAAAGCGTGAACGGCTGCGCCTGCTCCAACGCCCAATGCCGAACCTCATCGCTGCCCACTGACTTTGCCCGCAGCTTCGATGCTTGTGCAGGCG
Source organism: Acidimicrobiales bacterium (assembly GCA_025358985.1). Taxonomy (GTDB): domain Bacteria; phylum Actinomycetota; class Acidimicrobiia; order Acidimicrobiales; family JANYDT01; genus JANYHQ01. The sequence goes on along the minus strand of JANYHQ010000305.1, from coordinate 6,087 downwards.
CACTGCTACCGGCCCTACGGACAGGGCGGCCGGTGCCGAGATCGAATCCAGCTTCGGCCAACACGATGTCATTGATCCCCAACTCGCGAAATGCCCTCACCGGTATGGCGTTCTCGGTGGCCCACGAACGGGCGTTGAGTACGAAGGCCCGGCGCAGAGCCTCCCCGTCGGCCTTTTCGGCACGATCGAGCGCGGCCAGGAGTTTCAGCTTGGCAATGGGGTCCTTGGCGGCGCCCAGTTGATCGCGCAGGCCGCTGATCAACTGCTCATCGCGCGCCGACACAGGGTCCGCCACAAACTCGAGAAACTTGCGGACGGCCGACTCGACGTTGGTTTCCAACTCGTTGTTCATCACCGCACGTTACCGGTCCTCCGTCACCGCGCAGCAACTGGACTCGAGTCGGCGGCCACCTCTCGCAACGCTTTCAGGAACAATGTCGAACCGACGCGCTCCCCCGCTCCGTCGAGCGCGTTGATCCTCCTGGCCAGTCCACTCCGGGCCGGTCGGAGGACAACGCCATCGAGTGTGAGACCGCGGACGGCGAGGCGGGGCACGAGCGACACACCGCAGCCGGAGCGAACCAGTGCCACGATGGAGGAATAGTCAGCGCACGTAGCAATCACCGTGGGAGCAAATCCAGCGGTGGCGCAGGCCCGAAACGTCAACTGCTGGCAAGGTGACGCCGGCACCTGCATGATCCACTCCTCGTGTTCGAGCCGCCGAAGATCCACTTGCTCATGAGAAGCAAGTGGATGCGAGTCGGGCAACGCCACGAGTACGGGCTCGTCCAGCAGGTGCACCACCCGCCATGGCCCATCGGCATCCGGTGCGATGACCACGTCGTGGTTGACCAACACCACGTCCACATCACCCGCACGCATCGCCACCCGTCCGTCCGCTGGTTCCATTTCGAACACCTCCACGTCCGGCGCAACTCCCGACGCCCGGAGTTGGCCGAGAGCCGGTGCCACCAGCCCCCTGACAGCGGTGGCAAACGCTCCGACACGCAGCACGCGCGGCGTTGCCTTCGAGACGTCTGCCTCGGCCATCGCCAGCTGTGCAAGCACCACTTCGGCGTGCAAAGCAAGCCGCTCACCCGCTGGAGTGGGCTCCACCCCGCGAGCGCCGCGAACCAGCAACGCCGTCCCCGTTTGGCGCTCCAGCGCTGCTATCGCCACTGCGCCCTTGTTCTCGATCTCCATTGCGGCAGTGGTACTCCACGAACCGGTCCGCCACGCCATCCCCGGCATGACCCTGGCATTCGCTGGAGCGGCACTCGTCGGCGCCTCGGTGGGGTTGGGTGGCGGCAAGGGAGTGCTCATAGTCATTGCTGCTGCCGCATGTCAGGGCGCTTATTACGTCATTGTGAAGCCGCTGGTAGAAGCCATTGGGGCATTCGCCGCAACTGCGTGGTCACTGTGGGCAGGAGCCGCCCTGGCCTTTCCACCCTGCCCTGGGCCGTCAGCGAAGCACGAACTGCACCGCCTCGTCATTCGTAGCCGTCATCGCCCTCGGTACCGTTTCGTCAGCGTTGGGATACGTGGCGTGGTCAGTGGCCCTGTCCCAATCATCCATTGCCTGCAGTACTTCTGCGCTATACCTCGTCCCCGTAGTTGCCCTGGCCCTGTCGTGGGTGTGGCTTGGCGAACAACCGGCGCCCATTGCCGTCATCGGTGGCGCCCTGGCCATCACCGGTGTCATCGTCGCCCGACGCGCCAGCAGACCCATCAAGGTCATGGCCAACAGTCCGATGGCCGCAATCACATCAGCTTGATCCAGCAGGGCTCTGTGCGGCGGTCACGAGCGCATCGAACAACGCCTGCTGCTGAGAGTCGTGATGAGCGGTGCGCTCGGGATGCCACTGGATGCCCACCATCCAGCCCTTGGGGTGGGCATCGGCCAACTCCACCGCCTCCACCACCCCGTCGGCCGACCTGGCGGTGACCACGAGGGAGTCCGCCACTCGGTCGATGGCCTGATGGTGATAACTCCAACACGCTTCGATACCGGAGGCGCCACCGATGGCCTTGGCCAACAGCGTGCCCGGCTCCACCATCACGGGATGCTCGGCATGACCGTGACGCGGATCGCCATGATTGTGGGTACCCGCCTGGCCGGTGATGTGTTGATGCAACGTGCCGCCGAGAGCGACATTCAGCACCTGTAGACCCCTACAGATGGCCAGCAACGGTTTGCCCGAACGCAGGGCCGCACGGGCCAAGGCCAACTCCAGCGCATCGCTGGCGGGCTCTACTCCGTACACCTCCGGGTTCGGCTCTTGCCCGAATTGGGCGGGATCCATGTCTCCGCCCCCCACCAGGATGAGCCCATCGACTCGAGCCAGTAGGTCATCGGCCTGACCATCAGTGATCACCCTGGGCGCAATGATGGCTTCGTCGCCACCGGCGCGCCACAGCGCCTCTAGATACGTCATCTGCATGACCGCGGCGGCGGTCACGGGCCACTGACTGACTTCACCAGGCTGGCGGGGTCGACTGGAAACGGCGATCAACGGACGTGCCATCACACCAGTCTTGCACTGCTGATGACGCACTCAACCTCTTTTGGGGTCAGATGCGCTCGAAGTTGCGCATCCGCTCCCAATCGGTGACCGTTCGATTGAAGGTGGCCCACTCCTGCATGGCCGAGTTGAGTAGGTGAAAGTGCGGCTCCGCCCCCAACGCTTCCTTGGCCACGGCTGACGCCTCGAACAGGTCGATGGCCTGGACCAGGTTCCACGGAATGCGCTCCACGTTGTCCGCCTCATAGGCGTTGCCGACGAACGGAGCCGGGAGCGTCAATGCGTTATCCATACCGTGTAGCCCCCCGGCGATGACTCCAGCGAATGCCAGGTAGGGGTTGGCGTCGGCCCCGGGGACGCGAGACTCCACCCGGGTGGCGGACCCATGACCCACCAGTCGCAAACCGCATGTGCGGTTGTCTCTACCCCACACCACTGCGGTGGGTGCCCACGATCCGGGCTGGAATCGCTTGTAGCTGTTGACGTAATGCGCAAGCATCAATGAAAGTTCGCGATGCGTGCGAAGCACCCCGGCCATGTACGACTCGAATACGGCACTCATGCCGTAAGCACGCTTAGGATCATGCGAGAGTGGGGTTTCACCATCGGGTGACCACAGGCTGGAGTGGACGTGACATGACGAGCCCACATCGTCCATGGTCCACTTGGCCATGAAGGTGATACTGCGGCCGGCCAAGGCGGCGATCTCTTTGGCCCCATTCTTGTAGATCGACAACTCATCAGCCATACGCAACGCATCGGCGTAGCGAAAGTTGATTTCGTGCTGTCCGTACCCTGCCTCCCCTTTGGAACCTTCCACGATGAGCCCAGTATTGGCCATATGGCGTCGAATGCCGCCGATGATGGGCTCATCCTTGGTGGTTTGCAGGATGTGGTAATCCTGAATTGTGGTGGAGGTGGCGGCCAGTGTGTCGTAGTTGCCTGCTCGCGCTGCTTCGTAGCTCTGGTCGAAGAGGAAGAACTCGATCTCGGCTCCGGTCTTCACCGTGTATCCCCGTTCGGCGGCGCGTTGCAACTGACGCTTCAGGATCTGACGGGGTGACACTTCGATGGGCGCATCGTGTTCATCCACCAAATCGCAGATCACCATGGCGGTGCGCTCCAGCCACGACACCTTGCGCAACGTGGCTAGATCCGGCACGGCTTTCATATCGCCGTAACCCTGTCGCCAATTGGCGAATCGAAAGTCGGGCAACACGTTCATCTCCACGTCAGTGGCGATGAGGTAGTTGCACCCCTCCCAACCGTGATGAAGGGTGTCGGCCAGAAAGAAGCGGGCGTCGAGACGCTTGCCCTTCCAGGAGCCGGCCAGATCGGGGAACACACCCAACACGGTGTCAATCTCCCCGCTCGTGACCATTTCCGTGAGGGCATCGACGGTGAGCATGCCGCGCCTGGCGAACAGTTCATCCTGGTTGGACATCAGTACTCCTTGAGCGACGTGGGTTGGCCCACCGTACTCAGCCGCCGAGGGCCGCCAACTCGCGTTCGATGGCCTGCAGCTCTTCCTTGGTGCCCTGCACCTTGGGACCCTTGAACCATTTCCGAGCCGAGATCCAAGTGAGCCCCACCACGGTGGCAATCAGCAGGATCACCGGGCCGGTGAGGTTGGCCGTTTCCCATTTGTTCCACGGTACGAAAAACGGGCAGAAGAACACCACACCAATGATGGCCACCCAGATCACGGACACCCAGCCGATGAACTTGGACCGTTTGCCGAGATTCCACGGACCCTGTGTGAAGTCGGGGTTACGCAGACGCAAGAACACCGGGATGACGTAGCTGATGTAGAGGCCCACCACACACATGCCGGTGAGCGCGAAGAACGCCACCGGGAACGCTTTTCGGGTTTGGATCAGGGTCAGCAATCCGGCCAGCATCGACAGCACTACACCCAGCCACAGCGAATTGGTAGGTGTACGTGTCTTCGGATTGATGCGGTGCCAGTACTTGCTACCGGGTAGTCCGTTGTCCCGGCTGAATGCGTAGATCATTCGCGAGTTGGCGGTAACCGAAGCCATGCCGCAGAAGAACTGACCAACGGTGGAGATGATCACCAAGAACTTGCCCAAGAACCCCACCAACGATGCCGTGAACACCAGGCCGCCGGCCAGAATGCCTCCGGCTGCGATTTCATCGTACTTCCCCTTGGGGATGGCAATGAGCATGGCCAGGTTCATGACAAAGGCGGCAATGGCGGAAATATAGATGGATCGCACAATGGCTTTGGGGGCGCTGGTGGCGGCGCCGGTGGTTTCTTCACTGACGTGCGCCGACGCATCGAAACCAGTGATGGTGTATTGGGCCAGTAACAAACCAATGAGTCCTACGTAGAGGCCCGAGCCCGGAAAGCTCCAACCGGTGGAGTTCTTGAAGTCGAACAATCCAGTGGTACCGGTGCGGTTCTTGCCCGCTGCCAGCAACGCCACCACAATGATGGCCACACCCACCACATGCCACCACACGCTGATGTCACCGAAGAACTTCACTAGTTTCACGCCATACGTGTTCATGATGCCGTGGATGGTCAGCATCAGTAGATATGTTACAAACACGGTGTATTTGGTGGCTCGCAGACTGTCCCAGCCCAACAGTTTCAAGCTGTACAAGAAGTAGTTGGCCAACGCAAAGTCCACCGAAGCAATCACCCCGATTTGGCCTACGAGATTGAACCATCCGGTGAACCAGGCCCACATGGCACCGTTCTTGCGGGCCAACTTGGCGGACCAGTAGTACAGGCCACCAGCAGTGGGATAAGCGGAGCAGATCTCACCCATGGACGCTCCCACCGCCAGCGCCATGAGCCCCACAATGGGCCAACCAATGAGAATCATTCTGGGTCCACCAGCCAACATCCCAAGCGAGAACGTGGTGATGGCACCGGCCAAGATCGAGATGATGGAGAACGAGATGGCGAAGTTGGAGAACGTCCCCATACCTCGGTGTAACTCCTGTGCATATCCGAGCTCGTGTAGCCGTTCGGTATCGGCATCGGTCACATCAGTCACTGTTCCCCCCGGGGAGCGAGATGAATGGAATGCGGTGCTGACACACCGCACCATTGAGATACCACAATTCAACGCAGCCGCGTCGAGTGGAGTGCCTACTCGGGGGTGGTGTACGCCGATGTGATGCCACCGTCCACGATCAACGACTGACCCGTCATGTAGGACGAGTCGTCAGAGGCCAAGAACAACGCTGCTCGGGCCAATTCTTCGGCTTCGCCCCACCGACCCATGGGAATGTGCACCACCCGCCGCGCTTTGCGGGCGGGGTCGCTCCACAATTCGGCCAACATCGGAGTACCCACCGGACCGGGACACAGCGAGTTGGCCCGAATACCCTGGCGGGCGTAGATAGCGGCAATTTCGCGGGTCATGGCCAACACCCCGCCTTTGCTCATGGTGTAGGCGATCTGCGGGGTGGCCGCCCCCATGTGGGCCACGAACGAAGCCACATTGATGATGGATCCACCACCCGAAGCAAGCATGGCTGGGATACCGAATTTGCAGGCCAGGAACACGCCGGTGAGGTTGACGTCGAT
>JANYHQ010000284.1 GCA_025358985.1 Acidimicrobiales bacterium | reverse complement strand
ATGGCCCCCCGCGATCCGAAATGCACGATTCGGGCAAAAGCCTGAGCCGGACAATCGATGTTGGGGCACCGATGATCACTCTCGTTCTCCGGGCGCACCAATGGCGTGGCACAGCGCGGACACAGCGTAGGAAATTCCCACGGGGCCAGACCGTCGGGTCGCAATGAGAGCACCGGCCCGAGCACCTCGGGGATGACGTCGCCGGCTTTGCGCACCAACACAGTGTCGCCAGGGCGTACATCCTTGATCTTCACCTGGTCTTGATTGTGCAACGTGGCCATGCTTACCGTGGAACCGCCAACAAACACCGGCTCAAGTACTGCAAACGGCGTAGCCCGGCCGGTGCGCCCGATGGACACCTCTATACGTAACAACTTTGTGGTGCGCTCCTCCGGCGGCAACTTGTAGGCAATGGCCCATCGTGGTGCTTTGGAGGTACTGCCAAGCTCCGCCCGTTGGGCAAGGTCATCGAGCTTGATGACGATGCCGTCGATTTCGTAGGGAAGGTCATGACGGTGGGCTTGCCAATGTAGGCACAGTTCATGGACCGCCTCCAGGGAATCCACCACGCGGATCTCGGGATTCACGGGGAAGCCGCATTCCGCCAGGAACATCAGCGTGTCCCAATGAGAGCGCAGTGCTGGACCGCCTTGCACCGCACCCAACTGGTAGCACCAAAAGCTCAGTTCACGACTTTGCGTGACCCGCGGATCCTTTTGGCGCAAACTGCCGGCCGCCGAATTACGAGGGTTGGCAAACAGTGGTTCCCCTGCTTCGGCGCGCCGGGCGTTGAGATCAGCGAACGCTTTCACAGGCATGTACACCTCGCCGCGCACCTCAAGCAGCGCAGGGGTGGCGTCGCCGGTTACCAACCGCTTCGGAACGGCGGCGATGGTACGCACGTTCTCCGTAACGTCTTCTCCCACTCGGCCGTCCCCGCGCGTGGCGGCGCGCTGATATCGACCTTCGGCATACGTGAGCGACATCGCCAGTCCGTCGATCTTGAGTTCCACCACGTAGCGCACTGCACTGCCGGGCTCCAACAGCTTGCGATTGCGGGCATCCCATGCCGCCAACTCCAGCCACCCAAACACATTGTCCAGACTCATCATTGGCTGTACGTGGGTGACGGCGCTGAACTGCGCAGATGGGGTGGCACCCACGCGCTGGGTTGGCGAGTCGGCCCGCAGCAGTTCGGGGTGCTCGGATTCCACGGCTCGCAACTCGATGACCAAAGCGTCGTAATCGGCGTCGGACACTTCGGGTTCGTCCAACTCGTGGTAGCGCCGGTTGTGATAGTCGATGGCGTCACGCAATTCCACCACCCGGATGGAGGGGTCGACCTCGGCGCTTGATCGTGGGGTGGAACCTGGCATCGTGGGCGACCTTATATGGCCCGTCGATGCCTGCGTCGCGCCTCTATCCTGGGCGGTCCGAGGTGGCCCAATACTGTGCCCCAGGAGATCGTGACATGTCGGCATCACTCATTGCTCAACAACTCGTGGTTCACCGCGGCCGCCAGATCGTTCTCGACGGCGTGAACCTGCGGGCCGAACCGGGGCAGCGCATCGGTGTACTCGGTCCTAACGGTGTGGGTAAGTCCACGCTGCTGGCGTGCCTAGCCGGCGATCTAATCCTCGACAGCGGGTCCGTAGAGCGACGTCCGCGCTCCGCCACGGTGGGTCTCTTACGCCAGGAGCCGGAGCGAGTAGCGGGCGAGGACGTACGCTCGATGCTGCGCCGCAAGACCGGCGTCACGGCTGCTGACACCGAGCTCGATGCCGCTACCGAGGCGTTGGCGGCAGCCTCTCCAGGGGCTGACGATCGGTACTCCGATGCGCTGGAGGCGTGGCTGGCCCTCGGTGCCCCCGATCTAGATGCGCGCATATCAACGGTGTGGGCGGATCTTGGTCTTGATGATGCCCGTCTCGGTCGTGACACCACACAGTTGTCAGGGGGCGAAGCGGCCCGGGTGGCTCTGGCCGTGCTACTGCTGTCGCGCTTCGACGTGCTGTTACTGGACGAACCCACCAACGACCTGGATCTTGACGGCTTGGAACGTCTGGAACAGTTCGTGGTGTCGAGTCCGGTTGCCATGGTGGTGGTGAGCCATGATCGGACCTTTCTCGAGCGGGTCATCACCCATGTGGTGGAGATCGATGAGCACACCCACCGCGCTACTCGTTTCGGCGGCGGCTGGATGGGCTACCAAGAGGAGCGGGCCACCGGGCAGCGCCACGCCCAAGAGCGATACGACACCTTCAGCACCCAGCGAAGCGAGTTGCGCGGACGCGCCCAACGCGAACGTGAGTGGGCCACGGTGGGGGTCAAGAAGGCCAAGAAGAAGCCGGACAACGATAAGCACATCAAGCATCACAACATCGTGTCCAGCGAGCAATTGGCGGGCAAAGCGGCCCGCACAGAGCGCGCCATGGATCGCCTTGAAGTGGTGGACAAACCGTGGGACGGATGGCGCCTGTCGTTTCGCTTCGGCGAGGGGGCCCGCAGCGGCGACATGGTGGCTCGCCTCGATGATGCAGTAGTGGAGCGGGGCAACTTCCGGTTGGGGCCGGTGACATTGGAAATCGGCTGGGCCGAGCGCGTCGCCATCGTGGGTGCCAACGGTGCCGGCAAAACCACGCTACTGGCGGCATTGTTGGGTCGGGTCGCGCTCACGTCGGGCAGCTCACGACTCGGTCCGTCGGTGGTCATCGGTGAGTTGGATCAGGCCCGTCAACGCTTCGATCCATCGGTGGCCCAGACAATCACCTTGGGGCGAGCATTCATGGATGCCACGGCCATGACCGTGGCCGACGCCCGCACCCTGCTGGCCAAATTCGGCATTGACGCCAACCGGGTGGATCGACCGGCCGCCACGCTGTCACCCGGGGAACGCACTCGGGCCACGATGGCGTTGCTGCAAGCCCAAGCAGCCAATTGCCTGGTGCTTGACGAGCCCACCAACCATCTCGACCTTCCCGCCATCGAACAGTTGGAATTGGCCCTGGCCGAGTTCGAAGGCACTGTATTGTTGGTGACCCACGACCGGCGGTTGCTCGAATCGGTGGCCGTCACGCGCACTATCACCGTGGACGGCGGACACATCACCTCCGATCAACTGTCATGACCCCGGCGTTGCG
>JANYHQ010000234.1 GCA_025358985.1 Acidimicrobiales bacterium | reverse complement strand
TCCCGACCGTCCATCCGATTCGCTCAATCCCACGCCCGGCGTGTTCCGCCAAAGCGCCGTGACTTCGTCGAAATCCTCCATGACCATCGGTTCGATTTTGTGTTTCATCATTTGCGTCCCACCGCCACCAGAATTTCGTCTCCTACCAACTCCCGTTCGTCGGCCAAGGTCACCACCACAGCCCCATGTTCATCACGGCGAGCCGCGGTCATGGCCACTCCCGTGATGACCGTGATGCCTTCCGCCTCGAGTGCAGTACGCAGTTCGTCGGCCGCAAACGGCTCCTCTCGCCCCACCAATCGGGCGCCACCCTCAATGATGGTGACCGAAGTGCTCCCCAGTCGGGAACAGGCCTGGGCCATCTCCACCCCAATGGAACCGCCGCCGAGCACCAACAACCTCGATGGCACCACCGGTGCGCCGGTGACGCTTCGGTTGTCCCACGGTCGAAGCTCACGCAACCCAGGTATGGGCGGAATCACGGCACCGGTGCCGGTGGCCAGCACCACGGCCTTCTGGGCAACCAAGTTGGTGACCTCGCCAGAGGAACTGGTCACCTCCAGTCGGCGCTCCCCGGTGAGCCTGGCGGTTCCGCGCAGTAGGGTGATGCCCTTCTCCTGTAGCCACGGCAGTTGGCCCGTGTCGTCCCAGTTCTCCACCGCCTCGTTTCGTTTGGCCAAGACCTTGGCAATGTCCAGTTGGCCGGTGATGGCCTCTGCGGCGCCAGGCACACGCCGGGCCGCGGCCAGCACTTCACCGGGGCGCAGCAGCACCTTGCTCGGCATGCAGCCCCAGTACGTGCACTCGCCACCCACCAGTTCGCGCTCCACAATGGCCACGCTCAGCCCACCGTCCGCGCATCTCCCGGCGGCGTTCTCTCCTGCTGGCCCGGCGCCGACAACGATGACATCGAAGCTGACAGGATCAGAGGTGGTGGTCACGATGGACTGTCTACCCGCACCGCCGTTGTTCTACACGGCAGACATGGTGACGAACGACGCGCTGACCCAACCGGTCTTCACCCGGGCCATGCCGATCCGTCAATGGGCTTGGATACGAACGCCGCCCGCAACCATTTGCCCGATGACTTCTGGATCCATACTGCTGTGTTGTTGTTAAGTCCGCCCACCACCGCGGCCGACGACTTCGGGCTCACCCGGACGTTGAGCTTGTCACTGGTGGCCACTCCCGTGACTCGCCGAGCCACATATCCCGTAGAAAGCACCGAGCAGGCACCGGCCTGGGTGCCACTGCGGCGGCCTCTATGACTGGTGGTGATTTCTGACATCCCGTCATCGCCCGGCTCCTTGGTCACCACCAATGAGACCTTGGCTGCTCCAGAATTGAATACCACCTCGTAGCGCGAGTTGGTGGAACCCTTGGATGACACGATCTTTCGCACTACCGGAGTCGGTTGATCCGCCGAGAATCAAGGACCCCCTCCGGGCTCACTGCGTACGAGATGAACGGCTCACTGACATTGCACGAAATCGACGGCACAGAGGACCGGGTAGCCGCGTTTGCTCCGATGGATGGAAGCGCCACCAGCACTGCAACCTGAACACCTTGTATGACTCGTCCGCCGATTCGGTCCATACGTAGACCCTTTCACAGTGTGCTGGCGCACCAAACAAATCAGGGGCGTACTGCGTTCGCCCAATCGTCGATGAACGTTGGTTGATCGCAGCCCGGTGATCCCATCGTCATTGCTATCGCCATACCCAGCGCGTTGGTCCGCAGGCCGCGGCTGCGCAGATCTAACACGAGTGCGGGGCAACAGAACAGTGCGCAGCGCACCACTCTCTCCCAATTCGTCGGCAACCAATCGCGATGGGCCAGTTCGGCCAGCAGCGGCTTCCATACGTGTTCCGTTTTCGAGGCGAGGAACGCAGTACGCAACCCGCCCGGCGTCCAGTCCGTTTCGATGTCCAACACACCATTGCGCACCGCTGCAGAAACCCGCCAAGTGGCCTCGGACAGTTCAGCGTCATAGAGCCAGAACGGGTGGGCCCAGATGTTGTGGAACGTGGCCTTCACCTGCGCCAGCAATGCGGGCAGATGCTCCCCGGCAAAGGCGGGGTCGAACAATCGCAAACCGTCCGGTGTCAACCACACGTTGGCGTTGTGATCATCACCATGAGCGGTGACTGCGCCGTGGGTAGCCAGCGCGATCGGATCGAGCACCGTGCGACTCTCGTCGAACAGTTGGGCGAACGAGTGACTCAGCAGCACGCCGTTGATACGCCACTGCATTCCCGCCAGTTCATCCCAATCCAGCACGACCGAATCGGGGAACACGAACTGCGCCCCCTCATAGAAGCGCGCTGCTCGGCCACCAAGGCGGGTTGGCGACTCGGGGTCCACCAATCGGTGATGAAAGAGTTGGTGAATGGGCTCACGCTCAGATTCACCAGGCGGGGCTGCGTGTAATGACGCTATCATCTGCGTGCCTATGAGTTTGTCCAATACCTCCTGAGCACTTACCAACGTCTCGTGGAACTCTCTCGGATTGACTTCAGCGTGTCGGGCAGCGTCGGCCAGGCGTTCGTGGTGTTGAAATCGATACAGCAAGAATTGGCGGCCCGGGGTGGTGCTGGCAAACCAAGGGCGTTCTACCGGCCATCCCGCCCGATGCAACAACTCCGCCCGGTAGTACTCCTGCACCGTGCGCTCCTCCCCTTCCTCCACATGCAACTTGAAGAACGAAGTGGTGCCATCAGCTTGGGTCACGATGCCATTCAACGAATTGAGGCTGTACCGGTCGTTGTTCAGCGCCAC
>JANYHQ010000201.1 GCA_025358985.1 Acidimicrobiales bacterium | reverse complement strand
TGTAGGTGACTCCCAGCGTGGGTAGTGGTTCATGAGTGCTGCCTCAAGATGATCGGCAAGGTTGTCGGGATACACCGCGTCCGTTGTCGAACGAAGCTCGCCGAGCGACCACCACCGATGCTCTTGAATTGTCGCAGCCTCATTCTCGGTCCACCCGGCTGAAGAAAAAGTGAATGGCCGAGTGCGAACAACGAAGTACCACTCCTGCTGGTCGAATTCTGCGCCCTCGAAGTCCCAATCGAAGCGTCGGGTAGATGCGACACGGCCAGGGTGGCCGATCGTGAGTCCGGTCTCTTCGAATGTCTCGCGCACGGCTGCCTCCCCCGGTGTCTCGCCCGGTTCAAGGCGTCCACCGACAGCGAACCACCAAGGCGCAATGTCGGGTTTCGAGCGGTCGATTCCCCGGAGAAGCAGCACGCGGTGTTGATCGTCAACCAGCAGAACCTTGGCAGTCGGGCGATATTTCCGCATTCACCTCAGCCTTGCGTGGACGGTTCGGTGCCACTTACTTCCACCGAGCCTTTCACCGGTCCTCGGGCAGGTTGGCGGTAAGCGTTGGCGTGCGCACGGAGTGCAACGATTGGCGCATGGACGCAGACGACGACCTTCCTGTAGAGCTGAGGGGTGGGGTGAATCGTGTGGTTCGTCTTGGAGGGACGGTTGTCCGTCCGACCGGGGCGCATTCCGCTGCGGTACATGAGGTGCTCGTTCATCTTGAACGGGTCGGATTCGTCGGCGCGCCCCGCCTTCTCGCCGTTGACCACGAGCGTCAAAGCGAAACGTTGAGTTTCCTTGAAGGTGAGACGTCTGTATATCCGCTGCCAGAAACGTTCACGTCAGATGAGGTGATGTGCTTGGCCGCGACATTCCTGCGAAGGTTCCACGACGCAATGGCGACCTTCGAGATCCCGTCCGGTGCTCGTTGGTGGCTCCCTCCAGTCGAACCCGTCGAGATCGTCGTGCACGGCGACTTCGCCCCGTACAACTGCGTCATCAACGACGGCGCCGTCACCGGTGTGTTCGACTTCGACACCGCCCATCCCGCTCCCCGACTCTGGGACGTAGGATACGCCGCCTACAGATGGGTTCCTCTCGTAGCCCCAACGAACCCTGACCGCTTCGGCACGACCGAGTCACAAATCCGTCGACTTCCAGACTTCTGCGCGTCATACGGCACATCCGATATCGGTGCGGTCATCGACAATGCCTGCCAGCGCCTGGTTGTCATGGTCCAAAGCATGAGGCAGCTCGCTGCTGAAGGACACGGGGCTTTTGAGCAACATGTCCGTGACGGGCACGACGAGCTCTACCTCCGAGACGTCGAATATCTCGTATCCAATCGTGCTGTTCTCATGGGCGACCGACCAGACGATCGGTACGATGCGGTCTCATGGCACAGTTGGCGTCATGAATGGTCATGAGCTCTCGCAGCGGTACTACGAGGCCGTTGTGGCACCGCTCATCGAACAATTCAATGGTGGAATCGTGCACGCCGCTGGTCGGCGGGGACCTGGATCCGACGTGCTCGGCCTCGACGACGACAAGTCCCGGAAACGACGAGGCCGAACGCCTCCTCGATACCCGACACGAGCATCTGGGTACTACTCACCGGTCACCCGACGCGGTACGAGAACACCACCATGCCATCGGTGCCGGCTGTCTGCGGTAGTAAGCGCGCTCCACGACCCAGGGGCTCCCACGGATCACCGGGAGGGGTAGTGGCCTCCAACTCGGGATGATCCCGGGCCAGCCACTCGTCATGATCCAAGGACTCAGCCAATGTCAGCGTGCACGCACTGAAGATGAACACCCCACCGGGGCGCACCAACGGGATCGACGCCTCGATCAACTTGCGTTGCAACAGCACCAAATCATCAATGTCGTCAGCGGTGATACGCCAACGTGCATCCGGACGGCGATGCAACACACCCAATCCGCTGCACGGCGCATCGAGCAACACCCGATCAAACGAGCCCGGCGCAAACGGTGGCTGCAACCCATCAGCCAATACCGGTATCACCGCACCGATGAGCACCAGTTTGCGCACGTTTTGAGCAATGAGCTCCACCCGATGCGGTCGCACATCGGCGGCAATGATGGTGGCCCCCGACTTGCCAAGATATGTGGACTTACCACCGGGAGCGGCACACACATCCAACACGCGCTCACCACGCTGCGCACCCACATGAGCGGCCACCCACTGCGATGCCAGGTCCTGGTTGTACCCGTCGGCTCGTTCGTTGACCACGGGGGCTTCATCCAGATGTACCAACGTGTCCTCAGCCACCTCGGCCCCCAAATCAGCAGTGAGCCGGTCCACTATCCAATCCGGATAGCTGAGGGCGGTGGCCATGTCCGGCCATGGGATGGGTCCCGCAGCAACGTCCTCGGCCACCCGCCGCAGCACCGCATTGCAGAAACCGCGGGCTTTGCCGGGAGCCAGATCCACCATTTCACTCACGGCGGCATGAGCGGGAATACGGGCAAACGCCAATTGATAAGTGCCCAAATGAAGTATGCGGCGGACCTCGATGTCGAGATCCCGATCGGCATGGCGATTCACCAACCAGTCCACCGCCCGACGCCGACGCACGGTGCCGTATGTGAGCTCTGTGGCCAATGCCTTATCGCGCGAATCCAAGCCCGATGCGGTGAGCAGCTTGGGCAACACCAAGTTGACATAAGCACCATCGTCGACCCGTCGCAATGCCTCCAATGCCACCGTCCGAGACGTGACCCGAGGGCCAGCCGTGTTGGCGGTACGCGGTGGTAGCGGCGCACGCTGCGGACGGACCGGCTTCACATCACGCGGGCCACGGCGCACCTGATCGGCGGGCTTGCCCTGAAAGGGCCGTCGGGGACTGCTGCCACTACTGCGATCGCCACTCATGGGCCCATCCGTTCATCGTGAGTGGGGCGAGCGCCATTGCACCATGCCGGGGCCGCCTGAGTAGGTCTGCCCTCGGGCTGTATATCCAACAACTCCAACCCACCCTGGCCGGTGGCCACCACGAGGCCATTTAGAGTCCCCGGAGGTCCGGCTATGGCGTCCACGGCCCGGGCACTGAGGATCTTCAATCGCTTCTGGCGAAATGTAGTCCAGGCCCGGCCCAGCCGCACCAGACGATGCAACTCCACTGCCGACCGGGTCCAATCGATGATGAATTCCTCGGGCTGCAACTTGGCGGCATGGGTGGGCTCACCGTGCTGCGCTTGGGGTTCACCGAGGCCTTCGGCCAACGCATCGACGAGCATGGTGGTGCCCATGGCCACTAGCCGGTTCCTCAGCGCGCCTACGGTTTCGTTGGGGTCGATGGGTGTGACCGTGCGTCGGTAAACCGGGCCGGTGTCGAGACCCGCCTCCAACGCCATGAGACATACGCCCGTTTCGGTATCACCAGCGAGAATGGCCCGCTCCACCGGCGCCGCCCCTCGCCATCGGGGCAGCAGTGAAAAGTGGAGGTTGACAAATGGCAACGCTGACAGGAGGTCGGTCTTGATCAGCTTGCCGAACGCCACCACCACGCCCAATTCTGCCCCGGCTCGGGCGGCCTCGAACACGTCGTTGACCACGTCCGTGACACCCAATCCCAAGTCAACTGCAGCCGCCTTCACCGGCGATGCCACCAACGCGCCGCCCCTACCCCGTTTGCGGTCGGGCTGACTCACCACCAGCATCACGTCATGACCCGCCGCCACCAGGGCGCGTAGCGGCGGCACAGCTGCCTCGGGAGTGCCGAGGTACACCAACCTCATAGCATCAGCGTCCGGGCAGGGAGAGCCCAAAGCGGCTCTTGCCCGACGTCATCTCCGCCTTGGGAGCCTCGGGGGTGAGAATGCGATTGCGCAGCGTTCGCATGGCTTCTTTGCGCTGATCCTCATCGAGATGATCAAGGAGCAGGGTTCCGTCCAGATGGTCGAGCTCATGTTGATACAACCGGGCCAACAGCTCATCGGCTTCGATGTCCACGTCGTTACCGTCCAAGTCGTGACCCACCAAATGGATTTCCTTAGGCCGCACGATTTCCCAACTCAACCCCGGTACGGACAGGCACCCTTCGTCGTAGGCCCACTCGCCACGACTTTCCTTGATCACCGGGTTCACCAGCGTCTTGGCCCCCTGCCCATCGCCCAAGTCATAGACGAACAGGCGCTTTTGCACGCCCACCTGCGGCGCTGCCAAACCCAGCCCAGGGGCGTCGTACATAGTTTGGATCATGTCCTTGGCCAGCTGCACGAGCTTGCCATCAACGTGAGTGACGTCCTGAGCGCGTTGACGCAGAACGGGGTCACCAAATACTCGAATGTCATACCCGGCCATAGTGTTCAGCGTACCGGGGCGGCGCCCAGTATTGGTTCACCACCTTGCGTCTACCATCGCTGTCCGTGGCGGGCCGACGACGATCGACCTTCCGACGACGACGATTCGTAGTGGTCGTGAGTGTACTGGCGGTGCTGGGAGTCATCGCAGTCGCTGTGCGCCAACGACCGGGTTTTGGTCGTGAACTGGTGGTAATGCCACCCAACGTCGTACTTCGTAGCGACGCCTTGGCGGGGGTCAATGTGGTCATCGACCCTGGTCACGGTGGCACCGACCCGGGTGCGGTACGCAGTGGGGTCACGGAGGCATCGTTGAACTACCGCATGGCATCGGTGTTGGCCGTGGTGGTGCGCCAAGCCGGGGGCATTCCCTGGTTCACCATCACCAGCGCGTCGCTCAGCACCAATCTGGTGGAAGGAGAAGCGGAGCCGCCATTGACCGAGCCCATCGATGCAATGTCTCGTGAGGCCCCGGACGTAGCACTGCGCTCCGGTCGGGAGGACACCCAGTCGCTGTACCGTCGGGGTGACTACGCCACTCGCATCCAACGCGACCACGGCGACACCACCGTGTTCATTGCCTTGCATCACGACGCCGCCGACAACTCAATCAAGCGGGGCGGAATTGTGCTGTGGGAGAGTCGGCAGCGCACGCCCCCACCTCTGGTGTTGTCGCTCACGGCGCGCTTCACTCGGTTGCATCTGGTGAGCGGACGACAGGGCCGCCACCTCGGAGTGTTGGCCCCCGCCCACAATGAGGTGACGGATCGCGTGTTGATGGAACTGGCCACCATCTCCAATTCAGCTGATCGGCGGGGCGCCATGGATCCGGTATGGCGATGGCGGGTGGCTCGCCACTTGGCCGCCGCCATTGCCGCTCGTTGAACCCTGCACGCTGAACCCCGCCCACTGACGATCGAGTGGAGCCAGGATTGCGGTCAGCGCCATCGGCGCTCCACTCGACGGAATGGGAAAGCTGCTCAGCGCCGCAGTGCCCCCACGAGGCGGGCCATCTCGGCATCGTCGTACCCGTGTGGTACCAACACCACACTGTGGGCTCCGGCGGCAGCTAGGGCTTGAATCAGCTTCGGGTCATCAGCGATCACTGCGTGCTCTCTCACCCACCGCTCCGGTATGGCACCGGCGCCAGCGCCATCATCACGCCACGCAATGACATCGGCAGTGATCCCAAGCGACTCCCAATGGGCATCGTTGAGCGGATCAGTCATCACCGATGCAACCGCCATACGACCGGCTTCGATGTCGGGAACGGCCCAGGCAAACACCGTGATTCTGTGGGGTCTTGTAGCATTGATATGCGCGCATGCTGCTGTGACATAGGCGGGGGAACTGGCCTCGGCCAGAATGGTGCCATCTGCCGCTCGCCCCGACACCACCAGCGATTTTGGACCTCGTACCCCGAGCGACACCAGTGGTGCCACCGAGGGCGGATGGTTGAGCTTCACTGCATCGAGATGCACGTGTTCACCGTGGACGGTGACCAGTTCTGCGGCCAGGAGTTGTCGAACGGCGAATGCCACCTCTTCCAGGGCCGCCAACTGGCTCGAAGGAAACGCCCCAATTTGGCGCATCCACGCACCCACGCCGTGACCAATTCCGCCATGGAAACGTTGGGGATACAGGCGTGCCAGGGTGGCAAACTCCATGGCCGTGAATGCGGCATTTCTGGCTACTGCAGGAACTATCCCCAGCCCCACACCAATGCGGTTGGTGGCCGCCAATGCTGTGGCCGCCGACGCCATGCCAGCGGCATAGAAACAATCCTCCACTACCCAGAACTCGTCAGCACCGGCCGCTTCCATGGCCACTGCCATAGGCACCAACTCCTCAGGGGGGCGGGTACAGCGGAACATCACACCGAGCGACACGTCCATATCGCCAGCCTAGGGGAGCCGATACAGCTCAATCACGACCAGGGAACTGGTAGCCGAGACGGTCCAACAACACATTGCTGCGTTGCCAGTCCTTGGCCACCTTCACAAACAACTCCACATAGGCGCCTGGTGGCAGTTGGGCGCGGACGGCGGTCCCTACTTCCTTCAGTACGGAGCCCCCCTTACCAATGACGATGGGCTTCTGTGACTCACGCTCCACCAAAATTTCTACGCGCACATACGGTCCCTTGCCGTCACGCTCCTCGTACTCAACTACGCGACACGCAATGGAATGAGGGAGTTCCTCGTTGGTGACGTGTAACAACTGCTCCCGTACCAATTCCGCTACCCAGATGGCCTCGGGCACGTCGCGAATCATGTCGTCGGGGTAGTACTGCGGCCCCTCCGGTAGTCGACTCAACACAACATCGATG
>JANYHQ010000191.1 GCA_025358985.1 Acidimicrobiales bacterium | reverse complement strand
CCAAACAACGCCGCTGCCCAGCACGCAGTGGATGACGGCCCGAGTTGCTACCCAGGCTGCAACATTGCTGCTGCTTCCCCGATTCGTCGACGAAAGCATTGTGGAGCGGTGTCTGGACCACGCATTGGCTCATCAATTGTGCACGGTCGCCAACGTCCGCAGACTGCTCGAGCACACGCCATCTCACGCCGTGCATAAACGCCAACTCTTACTTGCACTGCTGGCCGACCGATCCAACGGGATTGGTCACCGCAGCGCCAAGGAGCAACGAGTGGCACGCTGGCTGACGACGAAGGGGCTGAGAGGGTGGACTGGCAACCTTCGGGTACGCGTCGGCAGCTACCAAGAGACTGTCGAAGTT
This sequence comes from Acidimicrobiales bacterium, assembly GCA_025358985.1. Taxonomy (GTDB): domain Bacteria; phylum Actinomycetota; class Acidimicrobiia; order Acidimicrobiales; family JANYDT01; genus JANYHQ01. Next base: position 5,965 of record JANYHQ010000191.1, on the reverse strand, counting down.
GACTTTGGTTGGCGGGGCGCCCGCCTGGCTCTGGAGGTGAGCCCATTTTCACCCACGGGTCCAGACAGAAGCAGGAACGCGACGCCGAGCGGCGGCGCCTTCTGGTTGCGAACGATTGGCGCATCGTCGAAGCCCTGGATCGTGACATTGCGACCGAGCGCGCCTTCGCCCGCACGATCGCACTACTGCGGGCCCTCGGTGCTCAGTGAGCGCCACACGTTCCGCGTTCACTGCGTCTCTCCGGGAAGGATGGAGTGAACGAGCAGTCGCAGTCCGAAGAATCCTTAGCGTGTTCGAGGGCTCGACAGCCAACGGTGACCTCGTCGGTTCAGTACGGATGGCTATCAAGTCAAATGTACACTTGTCTCATGGATGTCCCCGTGACCGAACTCAGAGCTCGTCTTGGCCACTGGATCGATGTCGTTCGCGATGGTGCAGACGTGGTGATCACCGACCGCGGCACTCCGGTGGCCCGCATGGTTGGCCTCGACTCGACATCAATAATCGATCGCCTCACTGCGCAGGGAACTATCAGTCGTCCCATCAGAACTGCTCGTCCAGTGGCCGGTGACAGACCTCGCCCACAGCCGAAACGCCCGATTGCCGACATCATCAGTGAGCAGCGCCGCTGAACGTGGCGGTCGCCTATTTCGATTCGAGTGCCCTCGTGAAGCTCATCCTTGATGAGACCGGATCGGATCTTGCCGCTCAGCTCTGGAACGGTTGCGATGCTGCGCTTTCGAGTCGCCTCGCCTACCCCGAGGTATGTGCGGCGCTTGCAGCAGCGCAGCGCAACCACGTGCTGACTGCGTCGGAGGCGCGCAAGGCCAGCGCCGACTGGGAACTGTTTTGGGGATCGATGCGACCAGTCGAACTCACGGCCGACGTGGAGCGGACGTCCGGGGAGCTAGCGGCGTCGCATCAGCTTCGTGGCGCGGACGCGGTCCACTTGGCCAGCGCACTCGTGCTCGGTGTGGCAAAGCTCACCGTTGCGGTTTGGGACAAACGACTTCATGCCGCTGCCGCAGCGGTGGGCTTCGCAGTTGCGCCAGCTCTACTCCCCTGAGAAGTCCCACATGATTCGATTAGACTGGCCCCCTGCGGGTGCGGATTGACACGGCAGTCTTCGCCGCCAGCGTTCCGCAGACTGTCGTTACTATCACCCTCATGATTGATGACTTCAGCGGCCGCATTGCAGTCGTGACGGGTGGTGCGAGCGGAATCGGCAAAGCCATTGCGGCTGCGTCCAAAGCCGCAGGTATGACTGTCGTTATCGCTGATGTGGAACAGGCGGCCCTCGATGCGACTTGCGAGGAATTGCGCGTCGATGGGGTCCAGACCGATGTCACCGACCCGCTGTCCGTGGCGTCGTTGGCTGACCACATCCGCGGCCGGTTCGGCAACTGTGATGTGCTCTTCAACAATGCTGGCGTAGCACCCAATGGGTTGATTGTTCAGCAAACTCTCCGTGACTGGAATTGGGTGATTGACGTGAATCTGCGCGGCGTTGTTCACGTTATCCACGAGTTTCTCCCGATGATGCTCGAGAACGAACGCAGTACCCATATCGTCAACACCGCGTCGATTGCCGGCCTCACTTCCGTCATCAGCGCCCCGTACACTGCAACGAAGTACGCCGTCGTCGGCATTTCGGAAGCGATGCGCGAAGAACTCAGCCAAACAACGGTTGGAGTCAGCGTTCTCTGCCCTGGGCTCGTGCGGACCAACCTGGCAAAAAGCGAACGGAACCGTCCGGCGTCACTCGAGAATCCCGAACGGCGGAAACGAGCAGCGAAGTGGTCGTTACCAACGACGGTCCCACCGGTCGTGCTCGACCCTTCCGTTGTTGCCGAAATGACTCTCGCGGCGATCCGAAATGGTGACTTTTGGATCCTGACCGACCCCAGTCTTCTTGCCCTGGCATGGCCCCGCTATGAGGAACTTCGGGCAATCGCATTTCCAGGAGAATCCTCGTAGCTAAACAAGCCCTCCGATGCGAATTGTGCTACATTGACGCACATGGCCTCATCGGTTGGTATCCGTGCGCTGCAGCAGAACGCGTCGGCCGTAGTGTTGCGAGTCGAAGGTGGTGAGTCGATCGACATCACCGACCGAGGGCGGCCGGTTGCCCGGCTCGTGCCGATCGCCAGCGGGTCGCCCGTCGATGCCCTCCGGTCGGCCGGTCAGGTGCGTGAGGCATCTCGCTCCTTGGAGTCAATCCTTCGCCCCCCGAAGCGTGGCCGTGGCAAGCAATCACTGAGTGCCGTGCTTAATGATATGCGCGCCGATGAACGCTGAGTTCTGGTGATCGCCTATATCGACTCGTCGGCATTCGTGAAACTGATCAGTCTTGAACCCCAAACCGACGCACTCCTCGACTGGATCGCGAAGGCTCGACCGTCGCTGTTCGCCAACGAACTCTTGCGTACCGAGGTCATCCGTGCCGTACGGCGGTTCGACCCGAACGCGCTTGTCGCCGCCAAGGACCTGCTGCATACGGTGAATCTTCTCGCCATGCCGTCATCCACCTTCGCCCGAGCGACTGAGCTCGACCCGCGTATCCTCCGTTCGCTCGACGCACTCCACCTGGCGTCAGCGCTGGACCTTGGCGACGACCTTGATGTACTTGTCACCTACGATGAGCGCCTTGCCGAAGCGTGCGCACTGCACGGCGTTGCCGTAGTCGCTCCGTCGTAGTCGAACACTGCAAGGTGGCTTGACCAGAGGGTGCGCGGACGCGGTGTCAGCACCGGGAATAGTCTGCGGTCGAGGTAGTTCAGTGCGTACCGCCGGGACGGAGCGAACGACAACGCGCGGCCAGGCATCGTGCGGGATGGACGGAACCAGCAATGGGGACGCGGACAGCACGTGAGGTGGCTGTCGCCGCTGATGAATCGAACACTACCGAGCTGACTCACGGACACTACGACGCAACGTCGGCTCACTTCCACCTATTCGCGCAACGACACGGCGACTGCGGTTCTGAGTCACAAACGATCCCTATATGGTGAATGGTATGGCGTCAACGAAGATCACGATCACCCTGGATGACGATCAGGTCCAGCAAGTTCGCAACTTGGTAAACGCCGGACGTGCTGCGAGCGTGTCCGGATTCGTTCAGCACGCCGTTGGCGTTGCGCTCGACGATGTCGCCGGGTGGGGCGCAATGCTTGCCCAAGCCCTCGATGAAAGCGGTGGACCGATGTCAGTCGACGAGCGGGCTTGGGCCGACAAGGCCCTCGGCGTACCGAAGCCTCGAAAGCGAGCTGGCGCTGCGTGATGGCCGGCGTCACTCTCGACGCTGGTGCAATGATCGCGTTGGACCGCAATGATCGCCGAGTCATCGTGCTCCTCGCCCGAGCCGTCGAAACGAACAGCCGAGTAACGATTCCGTCGTCTGCATTAGCGCAAGCAATCCGGCGACCCGAGCGTCAGGCTCGTCTTTCGCGCCTCATTCGTCAACCAACAAGTGACGTCGTCCCGCTCGACCGCATGGACGCCGTGAACGTCGGGAGACTGCTCGCTGCAAGTGGCACGTCCGATGTTGTTGATGCGCACGTTGTGGTCTGCGCCCGTCGCTCGGCGCAGCGAGTCGTCACGTCTGATCCCAATGACCTCGCAGCACTCGACAACACGCTCGAACTCATCATCGTTTGACGCAACGGTTATTCGGAAGGGTCAGTCTTGGCGCATCGGAACGAGCGCACGGACGAACTTGTTTGGACTGGCTCAGCCAAGAATTGGATGTCGATTCCCCCAGCGAATCAGCGATGGAGCTGTACAACCGCTTCGACGCCCCAGTTAGACCCGGTCTCGGTGACAGCCATCGGCAGCCAAAACGGAACTAGCTTCTTGACATGCTGATGTGGTTCCGACATCAACCAACATTCCCAAGAACTCGTCGTCCGTTTCTCAGTCTTCTCATTTCTTGACTGCTGGCTGCGCGATTTCGAAACCCCTCCCGGCTCAAAGCCCAACGCCGGTGACCGCTGTAAACGAGCAATCGGTGATTGTGACGCTGAAATTGGACAACGACTCGTTCGGATCAAACGGTTTTCGTATTTCGGTCTACCAGCTCGAAGATCGCTTGTCCCGAGAAATTTCTGCTGCCGGGAGCAGGCGAGTATGACGGCAACGAATTCGGGAATGGTCAAGTTACTCTGTACGCATATGGCCCAAATGCCGAGGAACTCTATTCGGTAATGGGCCGTACGCTTCAGGAGTTTAAACCGCTACTTCCAGGATCCAACGCAACTCTCAGATTTGGGCCAGCAACGGACATAAAAGCGAAGGAGCGACGGATCGAGCTGAGTTCCCCGGCTCAAACGCTTCCTCATTGAGCGTGTCCGCGTCGACGAAGTCGGCCGCCTCGACGGGTCGTACCAGTCGAGCTATGTCGAGGCGAGTGATCGACCGGTGCCACACAGTCATACGAGAGAGACCGTCAATGTTCCCGACGCAACCTTGCTGGGCAGTGAGTTGAGACTTCGCCGCGTCGCTACTGAACGCGGTAGCGGAGGTGGACGTCGCCGCTGCCGAATCGGTGCTCGTTGATGAGCTCGAGATCGACGCGTGTGTCGATCGGCAGTGCGGGGTTGCGTCCACCGAGGACGACCGGCCAGACGAACAGAGCCACCTCGTCGACCAACCCTGCGACGAGCGCCTGCGCCGCGACGTTCGGTCCACCGACCAAGAGATCCCTACTTGTGGTCGCCTTCAGGTTGTGGACCGCGTCGGAGTGGAAGTGGCGTTCGAGTTGGGTGTTGGCGGTTGACACCGCGGCCAGTGTCGTGGAGTAGACGACTTTGTCCGCACTCTGCCATACGTTCGCGAAATCGCGCATGAGGTCGGATCGTCCGGCCAGCGCGACGTCGGTTTCCCAGACGGCCATCGTGGCGTACATGCGCCGCCCGTAGAGGTAGATGCCCGCGGACCGCATGAGGTCGGTGATGAACACGAACACTTCGTCGTCGGGTGGGGCCCAGTCGAAGGCGCCGTGTTCGTCCTCGGTCCAGCCGTCGAGGGACATGTTCGACGCGTAGATCAGCTTGGCCATCGCGTCGCACGGTGCTGCGAACGCCTCGCTCGTCCAAGACCCATCGTCAACCAGCCAGCCTACGAGGGGCGCGTAAAGGTCACGTGCACAGTGCCGCTCTCGGCGGTTTCAGCACGTACCTGGTAGCCGTCCTCGAACCCGCGAAGGTCGCTCCACAAGCTAATTCCACGATCGAGCAGGATGGGCGCGATCGCGACGTGCAACTGGTCAACGAGACCCGCTTTGAGGAACTCTCGCACGGTGCTGACGCCGCCCCCGACTCGCACGTCTTTCCCGCCGGCGACAGCGGTGGCCTGAGCGAGCACCTCCTGGGGGGTCGTATCAACGAAATGAAAGGTTGTGCCACCTGACATGTGAATCGAGTCGAGCGTGCGGTGGGTGAGCACAAACACCGGCACGCGAAACGGCGGCTCGTCGCCCCACCACCCCTTCCAGTCGGGGTCATCGGGAAATGTGTGGAAGCCGAACATTCCGGCGCCCATGATCTCGGCGCCGACGCCTTCGAAGTATGCCGCGCCGTAGCGGTCGTCACCCCGGTTGTGCCTTCGCCCGAGGTGTCGTGCATGACCCGCTCACGGAACGTGCGCGTGGAGACATAGGCCGCGGTGAGCTTGGTCCAGTCCTCCCCGAACGGATTTTCCGGCGTGCCGCCCTCGGAAGTGGCGAAACCGTCGAGCGAGACGTTGAGGTCGACTCGTACTCCCATGAACAGGTTCCCTTCCAAAGTGATTGTGATTCGCAAGTAAAACAGTATGTCGGCTCAGCTGAGGTCGCGAACTCTGACGGTGTCGGTGTGTTGTTGGAACGCGGATCGCTTCGAGCTCACCGGCCAGGGCAAGTTGCTCGGTGGCGTACTGACGGATGGTTTCGAGCAGCTGGTACAGGCCGGTGGCGTCATGCTTCAGGAGA
>JANYHQ010000169.1 GCA_025358985.1 Acidimicrobiales bacterium | reverse complement strand
TTCAACATACCGGGGAGCTCGTGGAGACGGGCTGAGAGGGCGACCATCCGTCGCCGACCCATGAACCTGATCTGGGTAATGCCAGCGGAGGGACTCTGTGGGAACCGCAATCATCATCATCACGGGCGCATCAGGCCCATTACCGGACATGAGCGAAACCGGCTCGCATCATGTTCTCATCGCCGCTGATGGCGGCTTCAACCGGGCCCGGGCCGCTGGACTCTCCGTGGATCTGGTGGTGGGAGACCTCGACTCGGTGGATGTGGCCGATCTGGCCGCCGCCGAAGTACTCGGCACCGTGGTGGAACGCCATCGCACCGACAAAGACGCCACCGACTTGGAGTTGGCCCTGGACGCTGCTGTCCGTCGTGACGCCACCTCGGTAACCGTGCTCGGCGGCATCGGGGATCGCTTCGATCATCTGGTGGGCGAGTTGGGGCTCCTGGCTTCGCCACGCTGGAACACCATCCGCGTACACGCCCGTTACGGACCGGCCGCCATCACCGTGCTACACGGACCGGGGTCGCTCACCATCGATGCCCAGCCCGGATCACTGGTGTCGCTGGTCCCCACCCACGGCACCGCCACCGGCGTCACCACCAACGGACTTCGCTATCCCCTCGACCAGGAGACCCTGCTGGCCGGCACCACCCGGGGCGTATCCAACGTATTCACCCACTCCCATGCCGATGTATCAGTGCAGTCTGGCTGTCTGCTCATCGTCCAACCCCACCGCTTCGAGGACTTCAGCTCATGAGAATCAGTATCACACCCCTCTTCCCAATCATCATGGTTGGTGGCCTCATCGCCGGCACCACCGCCTGCGCCAGTGACACCCAGGCCGGAACCGGCAACAACAAGACCGTCACCGTGGTGGCCTACGACTCCTTCACCCCGTCCAAAGAGGTATTGGCGGCCTTCACCAAACAGAGCGGCATTGCCGTGAAGCTGATCACCGGGGGCGACACGGGCGAACTGGTGAACAAGGCCATCCTCACCCGCGACGATCCACTGGGCGATGTGCTCTATGGAGTGGACTCCAGCTTCTTCAGTAGGGCGGTGAGCGAAGGGCTGTTTGAGCCGTATCAATCAGCTGCAGCGGCTGGCATCAACCCCGCATTCACCGCACTTGTACCGGGTCATCAGGTGACCCCGGTGGACTATGGAGATGTGTGTATCAACTACGACAAAGCCGTCCTGGTGGCCAAGGGTATTGCGGCACCGGAGTCGCTAGCCGATCTGGCCAAGCCTGAGTACCGCAATCTGCTGGTGGTGGAGAACCCGGCCACGTCATCGCCGGGGTTGGCCTTCATGATGGCGTCGGTGGCCACCTTTGGGGACAACGGATGGGCGGGCTATTGGAAGAAGTTGCGGGCCAACGGCGTGAAGGTGGTCAGTGGATGGGACGAGGCCTGGAACACCGAGTTCTCGGCCGGAGAAGGAAAGGGGGCCCGCCCTATTGTTGTGTCGTATGCGTCGAGCCCTCCTGCGGCCGTGCTCTATGGGCCGGATCCCAAGGCCACCGAAACCCCCATTGGGGTCGCCGCCGCTACCTGCTTCCGACAGGTGGAGTTCGTAGGTGTACTGCGTAAGGCCAAGAACAAAAAGGCGGCCCGGGCGTTCATCGATTTCGCCATCGGCCAGCAGTTCCAGGAAGACCTGCCGTTGTCCATGTTCGTGTTCCCGGTACGCACCAACACCAAACTGCCCGAATTGTTCACCAAGTTCGCAGTGGTCCCAGCTTCACCGCTGAATGTTCCCGCCCAGAAGATCTCGCAGAACCGCGAGCGCTGGATTGACGAGTGGACCACCACCGTTCTGTCCTAAGCCGCATTGGCGCCCCTTTCGCAGCCAGCATTCCGCTTGGCGTGGTGGCGGTGTTCGTGGCGTGGCCGGTGCTGCGCATACTTACCCGTGGGCTGAGTGCTGATGCGGTGGGGCACGTAGTCACCGACGGCCGCCTTCAGGCCATTCTGGTCTTCACCCTGGTTCAGGCGGTGTTGAGCACGATGGGGGCGGTGGCGGTGGCCATGCCGGCGGCGTGGTTGGTGGGCCGTCACCAGTTCAGGGGCCGAAGGCTGCTCATGGCGGTATGGGTGGGGCCGTTCACTCTGCCCACCGTGGTGGTGGGCTTGGCCGCACGTCAACTACTCCCGCAGGGTCTGCGCCGCGGTCTGTTCGCTATCGTCTGTGCACATATCTTCTTCAATGTGGGCATCGCGATTCGTACCATTGGTTCGGCTTGGTCTCGTTTGGACCCCCGACCGGAGGAGGCGGCGGCCACCCTTGGGGCCACACCGTGGCAGGTGTTCCGGTTGGAGTGGCGGGTGGGCTGGCTGAAGACCATCAC
>JANYHQ010000372.1 GCA_025358985.1 Acidimicrobiales bacterium | reverse complement strand
ACGGGGGTTCGACTCCCCCCACCTCCACGTTTGTGTTCAACGACGTCTGCGAGGTGCCTATTGGACAAAGCTATTCTCGATAAGTACCGCGAACGCTGGATTGCCCTGAATGGCGAAGGGGTTGTGCTGGCGGATGCTGCTGAACTTGACACGTTGCTCCATACCCTCGACAATTCCGGCGTCGTCGCAATGACCGTTTTGCGCATCCCGGCTGCCAACGAGCCTCTGTTCGTCGGCCTCCGGTAGCGCATGGCATCTTGGGTCTACCCTCACTTCGATCTTGGCGAGGCCTCGCTTCCAAATGGAGTACTCGTTCGTCGCCCTACTGTCACAGTGTCGGCGCCGGGGTCACCTCAGCCGCTCCTTGGAGTCATCGACTCAGGGTCCCCAATCTCGGTAGCGGACAGCGCCCTTTTTTTTTCTCTTCGGAATCGACATTGCAAACACCGAACCGAGCTACGAAGTTCCACTCACGCTTGGTGGCCGGTCGAGCAAGATTCCGATTTTTACCGTCGAACTTCTCCTTCGCCCGCCGCTTGAGCAAATCGACGCCGAGCCCAAACGTTGGAAGTTGCAACTCGGCGCACGTCACCATTGGACGTTGCCCTTCGCTGTCCTGTTTGGCCAACAAGGTTGGTTCGATACGTTCACGACAACAATCGATGGCCACCAGACGTTGGTCCAACACTGAAAGCTGAAGGATGGGGGTTCGACTCCCCACCTCCAGCAATGACCCAGACCGACGTCGCTCGTCGATGGGGCCGCGCACAATCTCGCGTCTCCAGCCTCGAAGCAGACATCACAAAACCAGAAGTCTCAACCCTGATGGAGTACGTCCGCGCACTCGGCGGAACCCTCGAAATCCGAGTCACTGTCAACGATCACACCTACATCGAACACCTCGTGTGACGCGGCCGGCAGCTCATGGATGAAAAGCGAACCGATCTCCGGATGCAACTCCAGACAACACCATCTTGGCCGTTGACTGGATCATGACCTTTGACCCGACCATCCGCGACCCGACAAGACAGCCAGCCCAGCAGACTGGAACCGATTCGTGCAGCTATCTGAACTCGCCGACACGCGCGAAGACGAACACGAATGCCTCACGTTGCTGCGAGCGGCCCTCTCAATCGTTCGCTCAGCCCCCTTCGAGTCCGCCCGATCGAAATCGTTCACCTGGGCCGCAGACAAATGCTTCGACAGCCGAATGCGCCTCGAAATCACCACCTCGCTCAGAAACTCAAGAACTTCGACGGCGATGACGCCAAGCTGCTTGCATCCAGCAAACGACTGCTTGCGACTGGGTAGGTCGCATCAGGCCTCTCGCCCGCTCGTCGACGAAGGTCGTCCAACCTCGTGGCTCCGCACAATCATCAGTACACATACAGTATCTTCGTCGCGCTCCGTATCGGCCGAAGCGGGGCGGCGACCTCGCTTGTACGAGGCGGAGTTATCGCGTGCCGCAATGGAATGCTCCTACCGAATTTTCGGGCTATGCACGCTGCCCTTCGCCGGAACAAGTGGATTCGCGGCACGGGAAGCGGATGGTCCGTCGGCGTTTCTCGCTCATTCGTTTGGACGTTTGCAGGTCATCAACCAGATGCGTGCCGGCACCAATGAGCGACGGGTCGGACGCCGTGGCGTGGCGCGAGCGGCGTACGGAATCGCATCCCGGCGGATCTGGTCGTTTAGTAACGGAACGCATCGCCGAACCAACCTGCCAGAGCACCATCGCTCAACATGTCACGGCATCGTGTCAGGCGCACACACCGAATCGTCTGGAAACGAGCAATCTTGTGATCGGGTCGACACGGCCGTCGCGTTGTATTCGTTCGTAGACGTCGGCCCGTTCGAAGGGGTCGCAAGTCCCGTCGATCTCGCCCCGCACCACCAGCCACGCGTTGCAGTATCGATCGGCCCGAGGAACGCCTTCAGGTCCGTCACTACCCGGACCTCGTCACGGCGCGTGGAAACAAGTGCAAGCGGAAATGATGGCACGGGACACCGACCGCAGGTACTCCGTCCGTAGGGAACGGGATTGGCGAGAGCTCTCGTATACGGCGCCATGCATTTCGAGTGTCGTCTCGCTCTGCCACAGGGAGTTCCGGCGACGGTCCGATCATTTCCTGACAGCAGTGTCAGGGAGTCGACGGCGACCTTTGGACGCACAAACACGAGCCCGGTGTCGAGCGCTGCGACCTGCGCGAGGGGGCGGAGCGCGTCGATCGACACACAGCTCGATGTCGATGCCAGGCCCCTGGCAGGACGATGACGAAAAGGACAGCCGGCTGACGGTTGCCGTCGACTCGATAGCGCTGCTCTGCGACGGCCACAGTGAGGTGACGAACAGCATCAACCAGTCGAAGCTCGCCGCCGGTAACGGAGTCGGGGCCCAGCGACGACATGGCTATTGTGTCACGACACTTGGGTGGGGTCGAGGACTCGGCCGATGAAGAGGATCATGCCGGCCGACTTGTCCCGGATCACGTAGAGGAACGGGCGGTCGACGGTAACGGTCGGACCGTGCGATGAAACGACGGCTACGCCGGTAGCGGCGGCGGCTTTCGTTCCGTTCTCGTCGACCTCGATGAATGCCTCGTGTTCGACGGCACTGACCGAGAGTGCGCTCGGTCCTCCGGTGATTCCGGAAAAGTCAGCGGCACCGAACGCCTTCGCTATCCCGAGCGTCTTCAATGCCGGGACAAGGTCGGTGTGGGAACGGGCTTTGAACTTCGGCATCGACAGGTGGATCCCACCATCGACGATGGCCCGCAGCACACCGTCGAGCTTTTTCGGTGTCAACGACGATTCGAAGGTTGCGAGGTTCTTTGGGACGATGACGTCCATGACCAACGTGCCACCGGAGTACGGGATCTCGACCACTTGGTAGTCGCTAGTAGTGGCTGATGGGAGGTAGTCGTCGAAGTGCATCATCGGTGTTTCCACGATCTTTCCGGAGAGTGTCGTGAAAGGCCCGGGCGCAGTTCGTGGGAACGGGAACTCCCAGGGCGCTTCGAGTGAAACGGCGTTGACCAACAAGAGTCTGGTCGTCGGGTCGATAGCACCCGGAGCGAAGAGTTCCGGGATGCGGTCGTTCGTGGAGTGTGCTGTCCAGTTGTTGATCGAGGTCCGTTCACCTTCCGTGTCTTTGGCGAAGTCTGCGTCGGCGAGCGGTGCCCCGTATTTCGAGGTGAGAAGATCGGCGTACTCGGCAGTGACCGGGAGGCCGTGTTGTACCCAGACCTTGTTGGCTGTGCGCCATTCGACCGGTGTTCCGGCGAGTCGCGACGATACTCGTTCGCGGCATCCCTAGCGCGTCCGGAACTGCGTTTGCAGTGGCAGGTGCGACCGGCAAAGTGGGGCACGGTCACGCACCGCGGAGCTACGCGGAATACGCAAGCGACGCAGTGCCCCGCCGGCGCGAGTGAGCCCCGGCGTCCATGTCATGGCCTCGCGGCCCGGGGTCCGATAGATTGCAGCGAGATGAAGTCCGTGGCCTGTCTTCGCGAATCGACCGCACGCCCATCGGAACACTTCACGAGAAGCGCCTC
>JANYHQ010000138.1 GCA_025358985.1 Acidimicrobiales bacterium | reverse complement strand
GTTTTGCGGGTGTCACGGATACGGGCGTTGGTGGCGCTTACCGCATCTACCCAGGCCCTCGTGAGCGTGGCGATACCAGCTAGTCGACACACCAAATTGAGCATGGTGCGTTCGATGGTGAGCAGCTCGATGGTAGGCGCGCTGATGGTTGCCACCACGTCTCCACGTTCTACCCGCTGCCCATCGGCTGCCTTCAACTCCAACACCAGCGGCGTGCCGATGAACCATTCGAGAGCAGCCGCCAACACCGGTATGCCGGCGATGACGCCTGGGCCTCGCACCACGACATCAGCAACACTGCGGGCATCGGGGGAGACGGTGGCGATACTGGTGATGTCATCGCCGCCGTGGAGGTCCTCGGCCAGTGCCCATTCCAACACCCGCAACACGTCGAAGGCCCCCAGATGGGCATTGGCCAGCGCGCTTATGGTGTTGGGCGAAAGGGCATGACCGGTCATGGTGTTTCCTCCAGGCCGCGCTCCTCGTGAACGAGCGAACCCTCATGGTTGAGATGGGTGACAATCCGAACTTTCCATCGTGGCGACGTGTCCGGAAAGTCGCTGCGCCAATGACCCCCGCGACTCTCTTCTCTCAGCCGGGCCGCCGACACCAGGGCCCCGGCCAAGACGTGCACATTGGTGGCTTCCCAATCTGTGGGGGAGAACGAGCCCTCCCCCGGATGCAGGGGGGTGTCGGCGATGAGGGCGGTGACCTCGTCTAGCCCCTCGGCTTCGCGACGCACAGCCACATGGCGACTCATCTCTGCGGCCAGAATCACCCGGTGATGACCCGGCACCACCAGTGCAGGGACCTGCTCGTCGTTGGCGTCGGGCGACATCACCGCAGGCAGACCGAGCACCAACTGCGCACCTACCCGCTGGCCGTATACCAAACCCTCCAGGAGCGAATTGGACGCCAACCGATTGGCCCCATGGACACCCGTGCATGCCACCTCGCCCACCGCAAACAGGCCGGGCACCGACGTATGACCGTTGCGGTCCGTCCACACCCCACCGCATGCGAAGTGTTCGCCAGGGGCCACCGGAACCACCTGGTGAACGGGGTCGATGCCAAGCCGCCGACACCCCGCCACGATGTTGGGGAAATGACGCATGAGTTTCTCCTCGCCCAATCCACGGGCGTCGAGGAACAGATGATCAACCCCCTGTTCGGCCATGAGGATGGACATACATTTGGCCACCACGTCGCGAGGCGCAAGGTCACCCAGTGGATGGCGGCCTTGCATCACCCGCTTCCCTTCAGCGTCGAGCAGCACCGCACCTTCACCGCGCACCGCTTCGGACACCAACAACTGTTGGCCTTCGGCACCGGGACCGTTCCACATGACCGTGGGATGAAACTGCACGAACTCCACGTCGGCCACCGAGGCTCCGGCCCGTAACGCCATGGCCATTCCGTCGCCCGTAGCTACAGGGGGATTGGTGGTGGAGGCGTACAGCTGACCCAATCCTCCGCTGGCCAACACAACAGTACGTGCGCGTACGATGCCGCTGGACCCAGAGGCCTGATCGTCCTGGCTCACCACCCGTACCCCCACCACGTGGCGGGTGCCGTTGACCGGGGCGGAACGCACCAGATCGAGGGCAAAGGCGTGCTCCATGACCTCGATGCGGTCGTTGGCCGCCACCGCCGCCTGCAGCGATCGCTGGACCTCGGCTCCCGTGGCATCGGCGGCATGCACGATCCGGGCCCGGCCGTGGCCGCCCTCGCGGGTGAGGGCGAGATTGCCAGCGGCGTCAGTGTCAAGTAGTGCGCCGAAACTGATGAGCCGGGCCAGTTGATGCGGCCCCTCTTCCACCAAGATGCGGACCGCCCGTTCGCTGCACAGTCCTGCGCCAGCTACCAGGGTGTCGTCGAGATGTTGCTCGGGGTCGTCGGCGCGGTCGATGGCGGCGGCGATACCACCCTGGGCCCATGAAGTGGAGCCAGCATCGAGTTTGGCTTTGGTGACGATGAGCACTCGGCCCACCGTGGCGGCGGTGAGGGCCACCATCAATCCGGCCACCCCGGATCCTATTACCACCACCTCCACCTCACGCTCCCAACCGGGCGGGGGTGCAGCCAAACGGAGGGGGAACGTACCCGCCTTCGTCACTCGCCACCCCGTGATGAGTTGCCGATGGAGATCATACGTTCCACCGAGCGCCGGGCCTTGTTGGCAATGTCGGTGGGAACAACGATTTCGAAAACGTCATCGCGCAGTGCCCGCAGCACTTTCTCCGGTGTGATCATCTTCATGTACAAACACGAAGCCTTGGCGTTCATGGGTATGAAGTTGACGTTGGCGTTGGTTTTACGGAGTTGATGAAGGATGCCGATTTCGGTGGCCACCAGGACCTCAGCAGCAGTGGACGCTTCGGCCGCCTTCACCATGCCGCCGGTGGACAGTACGCGGGTACGGTCCGCGGGCAGGTCACCGTGGCTCACCATCTCCAGTACTGAGGTGGTGCAGCCGCACTCGGGGTGCACCATGATTTCGGCCTCGGGATGAGCGGCCACGGTGAGACGCACATCGGTGGGAGAGATGCCGGCATGCACGTGGCACTCGCCCATCCAGATGTGCATGTTGCTTCTACCGGTGACCCGTTGCACATGGGCGCCCAAGAACTGATCCGGTAGGAACAGGATCTCTTGGTCCTCGGGGATGGAGCGCACGATGTCGGCGGCGTTCGACGATGTTATGCACACGTCGCTTTCCGCTTTCACGGCAGCAGTGGTGTTGACATAGGCCACCACCGTGGCCCCCGGATGCTGGGCCTTCCACTCCCGCAGTTGATCAGCTGTGATGGTGTCGGCCAGAGAGCAGCCCGCCGCCAAATCAGGGATGAGCACCTTCTTGGTGGGCGACAGAATTTTGGCTGTCTCGGCCATGAAGTGCACTCCGCAGAACACGATGGTGGAGGCATCGGTCTCGGCCGCCACCCGGGACAGGTACAGCGAGTCACCCACGTGGTGGGCCACATCTTGGATCTCCGGTACCTGGTAGTTGTGGGCCAACACCACAGCGTCCTTTTCGGCCGCCAACCGATGGACTTCTTCGGCCCACACGGCGTATTCCGACGCTGTCATGGCGTACTCCGCCGTTCTCTCGGCCGACGCACTGGGGTTGGTCATCTCGGTCCTCCGGGAGGCCCACCAGTGGGCATCCATGTCACCGTAGCCGCCCCCCTCGACCATGGCTGTTCGAGTAAAGGCGCCAGCCGTGACTACCGGCACTAGACCCGAGCTTAGGCTTTGGAGTGAAACCCGGGCTGAGCGCCGTCGCCTCCGAACTGCTCACCCATGGAGCGGCGCAACATGATGTCCAACGCACACCACAGCGTCTTGGAAAATGGGTAGAACATGATGGGAGTGAGCGCGGCGGTGAGCCCGGCGGCCACGGCTAAGGCCACCACGGGCACATCAGGCAGGGTCACGGCGAACCCGATGATCCACACTGCCAGCAAGGCACCCATGGTGATGGCCAGGTTGATCATGAGAGCCCCGAGGAAGAACCCCTCTTCCCGCTCGAAATGCAAACCGCACTTGGGGCAGTCCGGCACCATATGGAACCAGTTTCGAAACAGGTGACCGGAGCCGCAACGGGGGCAATGCTTGATAAGCCCGCGTACGAATACTTTGCCCGGACTGGTCACGAAACCCAGTGTATGACCGCCGCTTGACGTTGTGGAACGGGCACATCGCCCAACGGCCAGCCGATGTACAGAGCAGCTACGATGATATCGGCCAATGCAAACCCGCAGAGCGCTTTCACCTCGGGAGCATCGGTTACCGGGCCGGTGCCCCAGAAGCTGCAGAGTCCTGCCGCAGTGGCCGCCAGCAGCATGTTCTGTATGCCCGAAGCCACTGCATCGCGATCTTCTACCCTCACCGACTCCGACGCATCGGCCAGCGAAGCACACCCAACCATCACCATCGCCGGCGCCCGCAAATACTTCACGCCGACCTTGGCAGTCCGCTCGTCATCGGGCATTCCACGAGCGATGACGTAGTTGGCGGTGCGTCGGCCCAACTCGGCCCTGGCCTCGCCGGTGATGACGGCAAAGCGCCACGGCTCGGTGAGATGGTGATTAGGGGCCCACGCCGCCAATGCGCATAACTGTGTCAGTAGCGCCGGGTCCACATCGCGGTCGGGGTCAATTCGCAGGTTGGTGCGCCGGGCCTGGATCAGGGCTGTGGTGGCGGCGAGCGAGGGGAGCGGCAACGGGAGAGGCGATGAGAGTTCGGACACCTCCCCATCTTCGCCCAGGTCGCCGACGATCTAACGTCACCATTTGCAGTATCGACCCGCGGTATCGCCCCGCAGGACCCAGCCGACCGGAGGACGCCATGGCAGACCGCTCGTTCCAGAACTTCATCAATGCCGAGCACGTAGGTTCCGCCGACGGCCGCAGTACGCCGGTGGTGAACCCTTCGACCGGTGAGGTCTATGCCACTGCCGCGCTGTCGGGCGCGGCCGACGTGGACGCCGCCATGAGTGCCGCCGCCACTGCGTTTGAGACGTGGCGCGACACCACCCCGGCGCAACGGTCGTTGGCGCTGCTGCGAATTGCCGATGCGGTGGAGTCGAGGGCCGAGGAATTCATCGCCCTGGAATGTGAAAACACGGGTAAACCCATTGAGCTCACCCGTACCGAAGAGATGCCACCACTGGTGGACCAACTCCGGTTCTTTGCCTCGGCGGCCCGGTTACTGGAAGGTCGTAGCGCCGGCGAGTACATGGCCAATATGACGTCGATGGTGCGCCGCGAGCCGTTGGGGGTGTGTGCCCAGGTAGCTCCGTGGAACTACCCCATGATGATGGCGGTATGGAAGTTCGCGCCCGCCTTGGCGGCGGGCAACACCGTGGTGTTGAAGCCCTCCGACACCACGCCCGCATCGACCCTGCTGCTGGCCGAGGTGGCTGCTGAGTTCCTGCCGCCGGGGGTACTCAACGTCATCTGCGGCGACCGCGACAGTGGGCGGGCCATGGTGGCGCATCCGGTACCTGCTCTGGTGTCCATCACCGGGTCGGTCCGGGCCGGCATTGAGGTGGCTCGGACGGCAGCCGAGACACTGAAGCGGGTCCATCTGGAATTGGGCGGTAAGGCCCCTGTGGTGGTGTTTGATGACGCCGACATCGAAGCGGCCGTTGAGGGTATTGCCCTGGCGGGGTACTTCAACGCTGGGCAAGACTGCACCGCCGCCACCCGGGTGCTGGCCGGGCCCGGTGTATACGCCGATTTCGTAAGCGCGCTGGCAGAGAGGGCCAAAGCCACCGTCACCGGCGGGCCGGACAACACCGATGCCTTTTATGGCCCGGTGAACAATGCGGCCCAATTGGAACGGGTGGCGGCCATGGTGAGCCGTACACCGAATCATGCCCGAGTTGTCACCGGCGGATCACCCGTCGGCGATCGTGGCTTCTTCTACTCACCCACGGTGGTCGCCGACCTTCGCCAAGACGATGAGTTGATTCAGAGTGAAGTGTTCGGCCCCGTCATAACTGTGCAGAAATTCAGCGACGAAGACGAGGCCGTGCGGTGGGCCAATGGCGTCGACTATGCGCTGGCATCAAGTGTATGGACCACAGATCACGGCACCGCAATGCGTATGGCCAAGCGGTTGGACTTCGGCTGTGTATGGATAAATACCCACATTCCGTTGGTCGCCGAGATGCCCCATGGTGGGTTCAAGAAATCGGGATATGGCAAGGACCTATCTATGTATGCCATGGAGGACTACACCCGGGTGAAGCACGTCATGACCAACTTGTTGAGCTGATCGCCCTTTATCAAGACGCGTTCATAAGTGGTCACACAGTCTCGCGCTCGTCGCTGATACCGTAGCGATTGTCCTTACGAGGTGAGCGGACGGCTCAGCTCGTGGCTGTTGAATTCCGATCACTTAAATCGACATCGGTCGATTGTTGTTGATCACGACCTTTCAGGAGTTCCCGTGGCGCACAAGACTGCTCCGGTCCCACGCTCATTGCGCAATCGTCGCACCGCTGGAAGGGCCATGGTGGCTGCGGTGGCGGGCACGCTGTTGGTGGCTTCGGGAGTGCCGTTTGCTCGCTTGGGACAGCCGGCCGGGGCGTTGGGCCCTCACCGGCACGGTGTTTCGTGACTACAACGGTAACGGCGCCAGAGAATCACGCGAGCCCGGCCAGGCTGCCATCACCATCACAGGATTTGGGCCCACCGGTGCGGTCTACGGACCAGTTCAGACGGCAGCAGACGGCACGTATTCGTTGACGGGGATACCGGCGGGGACCAAGGTACGGGTGGAAGCCACCGGTGTACCGAGCTACCTCCGTCCTGCTCCGATCGGGGCTGACAACGGATCACTGGTGCGCTTCGCCACCGAGGGCGACACCGGTGTGAACATGGCCGTAATGAACCCGGCCGACTACTGCCAGAACAACCCTGATCTCCTTCTCCCGTGCTTCTTGAACGGCAACCAGGCCGATGGGGCCACCAACGGTGTGCTTTACCGCGTACCGTTCGGCGGTGCCACTGCCTCGGGAGCAATCGGTGGCACCGTGGTGGCCAATGCCACCGATACCGGCACCACCTATGGCGTTGCCTATCAGCGGTCCCGCAAACGGGCGTTCACAGCATCATATGTGCGCAGACATACCGGTCTTCTCAACAACAAGCCGGGTGCGTTGTATAAAATCGACAATCCTGCATCGGCCTCACCGGTGGTGAGCCTGTGGGTGGACCTCGCCACCGTTGGGATCCCGGTAGGAAGTGTGCCTATCAACGGCACTGGAGCCGGTCAACGGGATCTGGGAACCAAGAATGGTGCTGGCGCACTCAGCCGTGACCCAGTCACTGCGTTGGTAGGCAAAACGGGCATAGGCGACATCGACATGTCCGAAGACGACACCGCGCTCTATGTCATCAGCTTGGCCGCCAAGAAGCTCTACAAGATCACCCTTCCCACCGATGGTTCCGCCCCCACTGCCGCCGACGTCACCGATCTTGGCATTGGTTCGGGCACATGCGATCAACCGTTTGGTATGAAGCCGCTCGATGGCAAGGTGTACGTGGGGGTCACGTGCACCACCTCATTGGCGGCAGAAGTTCGGGCCTACGACGTGGCCCTCGGCTCGT
>JANYHQ010000133.1 GCA_025358985.1 Acidimicrobiales bacterium | reverse complement strand
GGAATGGCCAAGGGCCAAACCATTGTGCAGGTACATGCCATCGGGCCGTTCCAAATGACATACGTCAACCCCGCCGACGACCCTCAGAAGAAGGGCTGACCCGCCACGTGCAACCCTGTGAAGCCCGATCGGTCAACGTTGCCCGATCGGGCTTTGCCTATCGCCCGTATGTTGTACCCGAAGGGGCGTCGCCCCCGGATGAAAGGCTTGACAGTTTCGGGGTGGGAGGTAGTTGTACGAAGTGAGTAGACCCATTCGTATCCGTGCTCGTTCCCCGGTCGCGTCTACGCGTGGTCGATCGCGTCGGCGGGGGCATTCCGATTCCTCATTCGACCCAGAGTCCGCTCCTTCGCCGGAGCCGCTTGCGCCTCATCATCAGGCCCTCGTCGATTTGCAACAGACAGCGGGCAACCGAGCGGTAGCGGCAATCATTGGACGCAACGCCGGTCACAACAGTGTGCGTAGCGGGGACGACGTCACCGCAATCGCCCCGGACGATTCACGCCTGGGGAAAGCGCTCAGCGGTGAGGCAACGTCGCTGCATCAGATCGCTCAACAATTCGGCGACTGGGAGACGGCAGAACGCCACCTTCGACTCGGTTCAGGCGCTGCTCACGATCTAGCACCGAAGGTGCGTACGGAACTATGGAATGCATTGGTAAAGCACCGAACGCTGATTGCTTCAATGCTCGGATTGCAGAATGCAACCCCGTTGCCGAGTGCGAGCACAACTCCCACCAGCGACTTCGACCTCAACGTCGGAGGTACCGCGCCAGGCGCTGGCCTCGTGAGATCTCGCGAGCAGATGGACACCCTGTTCCCGGGTTGGGAGAAGGTTTACAAGATGGGTCTTGTGGTGTCCGTAGCGCGCCTCACCTCACTGGCCGACGAGCTCGACAAAGCAAAGCTGCCGGGCGTCGACACCGATCGCCTGCTGGCGGAGAACGCGGCACTGGCCGAACAGCTGCTCCTCGAGCGTCGGTTGCGCTCCATGACCGAGGAGCAACGCCAAGCGGCACTGGGAGCGCTCCCAGAACACGACCGCGTTCGTCTGCGGAAGCGGTCAACCATGACCTCCGATCAGATGCGCGCAGAGCAAAACGAGATGCTACGTATCTCAGACACATTGACTGCACAGTTGTTGCACGAGACGGATCCGCGCAAGAAGGTGGAGCTGGCAGCAATGGTCTCCAGTGCGCAGATGCAAGCCAACTCCCTCAGTGATGACATGTACGTCACCATGCAGGCGGGGCGCGATCTCACCGGTAAGACACCGATTGCGTCATCTCGTCACGCATATCTGAGCACCATCGACCAGATCGACATGCTTCAGCACCTCGTGGTGATCCATGGCGGTATCGGACCGGCAGCCCAGCGCTACGAGATTGCCAAGTATGCCAGCCGCATCCTCGACAACATGAAGCGCGCTGGAATCACCGACCCACGAGTCGAGTCGCTCGCCGCCAAGGCCAACCATGTCTACAAGCTCGACCGGAACGCCAACATGGCGGGTCCCGGAGTATTCGGTGTCAATGAGTTCGAGACGCTGCGCTCACTGGTGGGCACGTACCTTCCGGCCATGCGCGAGGCCGCCCACAAGGGCTCCGAGCACGGCCCGTCGGTGATCACGGAGACGGTTGGACATCTCCCCCAGAGCACGGCGCTCGATTCCGTGTGGCTGCCGACGGTCTCGTCCAAGTCGAAGACCAAAGGTGTGCTCGAACCGGGGAAGGCGGGCATTGCCCACGAGACCAACTCGGTAGATCCCAGCGGGAGCAAGACCGCCAAGACACTCACAGGCGCATGGGTTACCGGTGGGGGCGAGATCAGCTCATCAACGGAAGTCGAACAGCCGGACGGCAAGAAAGCGAAGTCGGACACGTCCCTCACGGTGACCACCAGTGGGATTGCGGTGAAGCGCAACGGTAAGTCGTTCACCATCGCCAGCAACGAGCTGGGCGGTGGTGTGGAAAAGGGTTTCCTCGGCGACAAACTCAAAGTTGGGATGTCTTTTTCGATCAAAGCCGGTGTGTCGACGGAACAACTCGACGCCCGTTACGCCGACGGCGCCGCCGGCACGCTTGCCTCACTGCTGCCGATCGTCGACAAGGCCGATGATCCCACCAACATCCGTTCAATAGCCGACACCACGGGCTACAAGGTTGGTGCCAGTGTCGGCTACGACAAAGGCCCGTTTGGCGCAAGTGTCGAAGGCTCGGTGGAGGACTATGACACCACCCGCTTCGTCACCACGGAGAAGGCAGCAGGCGGTTACGAGGAGAACCCGATGGTGCGCGATGCTCGCGAGCGGGCCGCTCTCGGAGGCCGGATCTCCGGTGTCAGTGGCATCAG
This sequence comes from Acidimicrobiales bacterium, assembly GCA_025358985.1. GTDB lineage: Bacteria > Actinomycetota > Acidimicrobiia > Acidimicrobiales > JANYDT01 > JANYHQ01. The sequence goes on along the minus strand of JANYHQ010000133.1, from coordinate 1,787 downwards.
CGATGTGAACGTCGACAGCCTCAAGACTGGTGAGGGTTACTCGTTTGAGCACAAAGGGGCCAAGAGCGTTGCCGGGTCCGTGACGGTGTACGGCGTCAACGCCGGTCTCGGTTACGCCGATGCGGGCTTCGAGCAGACTGCGCTGGCGAAGACGGGCGACTCCTCATTTCGAGTCACCATGACGGCCACCCAGGACGAGGACGTCACCGGTCATATCGGCATCAAAGGTTTGTCCCTGGCCGCCGGGGCCGGGAAGGGGACGGACGCCGCGGTGTCATTCTCGGCGTCGGGACCCCAGGGTGTGGCAGCACTGAAAGGATTTCAGGCAACGGGCCTACTCCCTGGTGCAGAAGGCGTGGTGAGCAAGACTGACCCGGCGGCGTGGGGTGATTTCGTAAGCGCGCGTGGCACATTGGCGGTGGCCATGCAGGGCGATAACGCGCTCGACATCGATTTTGCCAAGCGTGCGGTGTTCGCCAAGAGCAAGGACCTCAACCGCGTTTTCATGGATAGCAACGGCTGGTCGCTGCCGGAGGCCACTGTTCCGGGTGTGACTTACGATGAGCACGCCACCGGCCGATCCAGCTCGGAAAGCATTGGGTTGAAGTTGGGCCCGCTTGATCTCATGCACAGTGTCACCGAGCGGATGTGGGAGCGCGACTACCGCTCCGGGGCCGATACCAAGACCGAGCTGGGGGCATCGGAATCCGAACACAACATCATTGCGCCCGACGAAACCGAATCATCCATCACTGCCCCCAAATCAAACGAAGGCGCAGCGTGGATCCTCGCCGAAGAGGGCACCCTTGGTGAGGAGTCACGTCAGCGCATCGGGCGCACAGGTACTCAGTTCATGGCCGGACCCAAGGAGGTTCAACAGTCGTGGCTGAGCGGCGACTACCACGATGCAGAAAAAAACACACTCGCCATTGCGTTCACCGAGGACCAACTTGCAGCGATGCGCGATCGGGTGGCTGTGCTGAAGCCATCTGACGGAGACGCTTTCGTTGCTGATCTTGCGGTGGTTCGAGAACAGGCCAAGACGATGCGCCGATCATCGGGCCTTGGGATGTCGATCCCGCTGCCGAAATGGGTGGACCAGCTCGATGAGCTGGAAGCCGCGGCGCGGGCGGCCAGGGGGCGCCAACAGGCCGGTGGCGATCCGTCGGGCCTGGCGCGTGGCGGCATGTTCGCTAATACAGTGCTGAGCCCGCAGGATGTGACGGAGCATTTTGATGCGCTCACCAAGGAGGAGCGCAGACTCATAGTCGTGAGTGGCGCAATGGCCGGTGCAAATAACGGCTACGGGAAGGGTTGGAACCCGCTGAAGCTGGTGCTGCGGGTCAAAGACCTCGGGGAGCGCAATGAGCTTCTTCGTGAGGTGTTCGCCGTGGTGGCGCGCCGAGATGATGACGCCAATGCACCGATGGAACTTTTGGCGTTCCTCGAGCAGTCGGCTGACAGCGAAGGCATCAAACGAGATGAGCTCAACACAATAGTGTCCAATACGCAGGTGGCCACGATGGACACGGGACCGCTCGACAACGCCAAGAAGTGGCGCGAGGAGCTACGACTCAAAGGGGTCGAAGCAGCCAACAAATGGGGCGGCGAGCGACTGTGCGAAGTTCTGGAGCTACCTGATGATGGGAACATGGTAAGCGCGCAGTTTGAATGGCAGAAAGCGCTGGGCGAGAACGAGGCCAACGTTGTTCAGTACCGCGCCGACCGGGTAACCGATCTCCTTGAGGGCCTCGCCACCACCGCCGGACCGGCCGGACTCGACAAGG
>JANYHQ010000110.1 GCA_025358985.1 Acidimicrobiales bacterium | reverse complement strand
CCGGCGCGCATGCCCGCAGCCAGAGCGGGAGAGCCAGCCTGTACGGCGCCCACGGTGGGCTTCACGCCAATTGGCTGACCGGCCCAGGCGAAGTACGCAATGAGTAACCAGAACGCCAGGAAGAAGTGACTGAGCGGGCCGGCGGCGATGGTGGCCACCCGTTTGCCCCACGACTTCTGCCGGTATGTGCGACTCTCGTCTGACCCCGAGACAACGTCCAAGTTGGACATCCCGATGATCTTCACGTAGCCGCCCGCAGGAATGGCCTTGATGCCGTATTCGGTTTCGCCGCGGGTGAAGGAGAACAGTCGGGGCCCGAAGCCGAGGAAAAACTCGGTGACCTTCATTCCGCACAGGCGGGCGACGAAGTAGTGGCAGAACTCGTGAAACATGATGATCGCCATCAAGGCCACCACCATGAACAACGCGCCACCGGCGTTCATCACCAGGAACGGCACGGCAATGGCCGCCATGATGAGTACCAGGTTGATCAGTTGCCTAGCCAGAGGCGGACGAGGCCGTTTCACCACATCGGGTGCCACCGAAGTGGGGTCTTGGCCCGGGACAGGTGGTTCGACCGGGCTCGGTGTGTCGGGTCCTACGTTCACAGCTGCACTTCCTCCACGATGTGGGTAGCGGTTCCGCGCGCCAGGCGGTCGGCTTCGATGATGTCGCCTACTGACAGTGGTCTAGCACCATCGTGGGCGGAGAGCGAGCGGGCATTCACCATTGCAATGGATCCCCAGTTGATACGACCATGCAGAAACGCGTCAACCGCCACTTCGTTGGCGGCGTTGAGCCATGCCGGGGCACTCCCCCCGATACGCCCAGCGGCGTACGCCAGGTCGAGACAGGGAAACGCCTCTCGATCCGGCGCTTCGAACTCCAAGTGTGACAACTGTTCCCAATCGATCCGCCCAAACGGCGTTTCCACCCGGTCCGGCCACGCCAACGCATAGGCAATTGGCAGGCACATGTCCGGTAGCGACAGTTGGGCGATGGTGGCACCGTCGGTGAACTCGGCCATGGAGTGAACAATGGATTGGGGATGCACCACCACGTCAATGCAGTCGTACGGCACGCCGAACAACTCGTAGGCCTCGATGACCTCGAACCCCTTGTTCATCAGCGTCGACGAATCCACCGTGATCTTCGGACCCATGGACCATGTGGGATGAGCAAGCGCTTCGTCCACGGTGACCGATTCCAGCGCCCGGAGCGCCGTGGCACCGCCGCCCGCCTCACGGGCCCGTACCCTGAACGGCCCTCCGCTGGCGGTGATCACCAACCGCCTCAGCCGGTTTGGGAGGCCAGCGGCTTGGGCCCGGCGATGATCGGCAAGGCACATGTGCACGGCGGCATGCTCGGAATCCACCGGCAGGATCTCAGCCCCGGGAGTGTTGCGGACCTGGGCCACGATGGGCCCCGCGGTGATGAGTGATTCCTTGTTAGCCAACGCCAACCGCTTGCCACCTGCCAAAGCCGCCAACGTCACGGGAAGGCCGGCAAAGCCCACCACACCGTTGACACATACATCGGCCTCCGTGGCCAGATCGGCGAACGCCCGTGGACCAGCCACGAACTCCGTACCGAGCGGCAAGGCGTCGCGTACATCGTTGGCGTACGTATCATCAGCCAACGCCACCAGACGGGGGCGGTACTGATGAGCCTGCTCCACCAACAGCTTGGTGCTGCTGTGGGCGCCGATGGCCACCACCTCGAAACGGTCACGATTGGCCGTGATGACATCCAGGGTCTGGGTGCCTATGGACCCGGTGGAACCCAGGATGCTGACGGTAGTCACCATGTCCTCAGCCTGGCACGGGTGGCCTCGATTCACGTACCAATCAGGTACCAAACCTGAGTTGGACCACACGCACTCTCATGCCTGCCTCATCGGTGTTCCTGAACGGGTGGATTGCCGACGTCTTTTGCGTCAAGCTCCACCTATGAACGTTGTGGTGCTGGTGGGGAAAGTTGCCGAGAAGCCATTCAATCCGGGAGGGGATCGGGTGGTGCTCAAACTCGACATCACGTCGGAACGTCGATCCGACGTATACGACCGTATCGAGGTGCATTGCTTTGGCGGCATCGGCGAACTGGTGTTGGACAAGGTGCGCCCGGGGGAGACGGTGAGCGTGCGGGGTCGCTTGGAAATCCGGGTGGGCCGCGACGACGAGGGCAGTTATGAAGAGTTGCGGGTGGTGGCCCAACACGTGGGCCGGTTCAGCCCCGCCACCCCTTCAGCTACGGCTAATGAGCGGACCAACGAGCGGGCGGAGCCGGAATCGGTGTAGCTGATCGTTGTGCTCAGGTTCGCAACACACCGTTGAGCGCACGGGGCGAACCAGCGAGCACGCCCGTGGGGTCCACCCCCAACCAGGAGGCCAACGTGGCGTAGTACGAGGCCAGGTCAACGGTGGTGCGCAGGTTGCCGCCGTCATCGAGACGATCGAGTGGGGGTTGCTCGCCGTGGACACCGGCATGAACGGGGCCGAACAGCAATGCACATGAGGCGGCCCCGTGGTCGAGGCCGTTGCT
>JANYHQ010000355.1 GCA_025358985.1 Acidimicrobiales bacterium | reverse complement strand
CAAACGTTGCGGCACGTCCGCCCATTCCAACGGCAGTGGCACCATCAGATGTTGGCCCACCGTGATCACCGTCTTGGTCCCCAGGTGGTTGGCCTTCTGAACTGCTGCCACCGTTGTCTGATAGCGCGCCGCCACGGTGGTGAGGGTGTCACCGGCACGCACCGTATAAGACACGGTTTGTTGGGTCGGTGATGCCAGCACGGATGCAAAGCTGAGTGCCGTATAAGACACGGTTTGTTGGGTCGGTGATGCACCCACAGATCCGATGCATTGGGTGCCCACGCCCATCACCAGGATGGCCACCACGCAGGCTCGTACAGGGGCCGCCAACGAGCACAGACCCATGGCCGTTCAACCGCCCTGGGCCAGGCGCCTCTGCTCCGCCCGGCGTTCCGCGTCGAGACGCTCCAGATCGGGGTCGGTGTGATCAACAAAGCGCATGGCGTCGGCCACGATCCGGTGACCGGCCTGCTCGGCGATGAGGCGATGCATCTCCTGGGCCACGAACCGGTACTCGGGATGACCGGCCGAAGCCGAGCGCAGTTCGATGAGATGCATGGCCTCACGGGCATTCATCTGCATCACGTACCGGATCCGATAGGCCAGAGACACCGCATACGGCGCCTGATCAACGAACCGGTCGGCCAATGCGTCATATAGCTCAGCAGAACGTTCCATGGCGCCTTCAAACGCATCGGTGCAATTGGCCTCCACCACGGCATCAGGCAACACATAACCGTGCATGGGTGACAACGGTTGCCATTCCACGGTGAGCAGGCGATGTCGTTGGAGGTCGCGGAACGCTCCGTAGTCAGACAAGATGTCGAAGCGGTAGTCGATACGCTCGAACGCCCGGCCGGGCTTGTGCCGACGATTGCGTCGATCACCAATATAGGCGTCGGCCACTGCGCGCTTTTGATCCGCACCCATAGCTCTCACTTTGGCCAATACGCGCTCTTCTGGCACGTCCACGCTCTCATAGAGCATGGCTGCGATGAGCTTGTCCTCGCCATCTGGATCGAAATCCAACAGCCGAACATGGGTGGTGGTGATGGGCTCCTCGTCGATGTCGCCACTGAAGAGTTGGGCCGACACCGCGGATGAGTTGATCCGGGTGTCGTCGAGGTACTGCGACCACTGTTGACCACGGTCCACTCGGTCCACCCGACTGAGGAACGACGGGATGACCTTACGCAGTTCCAGCAGCATCATGTCGGCGTAATCACGGGCTTCGGGAAGCGGATGGGCCCGCATACGCAGCAACAGTTGCTCGTACCCTTGGCCCGATCCGTAGATGCCCACATTGGACAGTGCGGCTGCCGGCAGAATGCCGCGTACTGCGTCGAATGCCTTGGCCCGGATGGCTTGACGCCACACCATGTCCGAATCTTGCGGAGCCTTCGGATACCGAGCCCGGAAGAACTCCGCCATACGCGGTACGAGGTCGGCATAGGAGTCGAACAGGCGATCCATGTCACCCACATAGCGAGTACCAAGCGACGACATCAACACATCAGGATCGCGGTAGTAGCGGTAGCGGCCGTCGGAACGCGAGTCATAGGCCACGTAGCGAGTGGACTGCTCCAGATAACTCATCAAACGGCCACGTTCGAGGATCTTGGTGAGCAGATTCGACGCCTGTTCGCAGGCGAGATGCACTCCCCCCAACTGGGCCACCGAGTCGTCGCCGTACTCCAGGAACACCCGCTCATACAGCGTTTCGGCCCGCTTCACCCCCATGGTGGCGTCCAGGGTGGCGTCGCCGGAAATGTCGAGTTCGTCAACGAACTCATCCAGGAACAGTCGCCGTAAGCTTTTGGCCGACCGTGAATAACGGGCGAACAATGCACCCTTGACCACCTCAGGCAGGTTGACAAGGGCAAACACGGGCTGATCCAGGTTGGTGAAATACCGGCGCAGGATGTCTTCTTCGGCGCCGGTGAAACTCTCCACGGTGTAGTACCCCACGGGATTCACCCTATGGACCATTGGCAGTGTGGGTGGCGGATACCAGATCCGCCCGTGAGCCCGCTCGGCGTGATACCCACCGGTCACACCACCACAGTCATGGCGTCGGCGAGCACGGTCAACTCGATGGTGGTGCCACGGCCCACCCGTTCTCCATCGAGACACACCGCTAGTGCACGATCAAGAGTGATGAGGTGGTGCGCCGCCCGCCGTTCGGTGATGCCCGGATGCGGAAGGTGGGCCCCGTGGCGAGCCCGCTTCGCCACTTTGGCGAGATCGGGCAGCGCCAAGGTGGCCCGGAACACGTCGACAAGACCGTCCCCTGGATGGGCCCGAGGCCCCAATTGGTACACCCCCTCGAATTGTGAGTTCATGGCCACCAGCCATCGGTGACGACGCCAGTCCCGGGCGATGAGGCGCGATACGAACCAAGTGAGGGTCCCATCGATACGAACCTCGATGACATCAATGGGGAGATGCATGGCATCCGGCGTACGCAAGCGGTTGGGCACGGCCGCTCCCCCCACCGTTCGCCACAGACTGCCTCCGGTGAGCCCAACGGTGGGAACGGCAACGCCTGCGCCCAGATGCTCGATGGCAATGGCCCGCAGCGCGGCATCACTGTTGACCACAGGCGCGCCGTAGTCCAACGCACCCGCCATGCCCCAAGTGGTGCCCTTGCCAATGGTCATGACGTTTGGCGGCGACACTGCGTTGTCGGCGCCCTGATGGGTCGCTCAACTGGGTGGTCGACGCTCACCGGTTCAGTTGGGGCCGTCGGAGCCGTCCGGGCCATCGGGCACCACGGTCGGGGCCGACGACGCTGCCACCACCCCCCGGAACAAACGGTCGGCCGCCGAACTGGCCGCCGCCCGGGTATCGGCCTCGGGCGCCGCCACCGCAATCTGGCGCAACAGGTCCACCAGTGACTTCACCGTGCGGACGAAATCACCACCGGTGATGTCGGCGTCCACCAACACCCGCTCCAAGTCCTTACCCGAGGCCCAGGCCTGAGCAATCACGGCAAACCCCGGGTCCGGCATACGGGTCAACGTAAGATCTGCATCCGCCTCCCCGGCGTTAAGCGCCTCGGCCCGGTCCACCACCTGGAACCACCGCGCCACCAGGCCTCGCGCAAAACCGGGTGGCAACTCAGCCGCCACCAACCGGTCACGCGGTCCCCCCCGGGCGCCGCGACCCGGACCGCGCTGCTCGAACACAAACACCGAAGCCATGGCCGCCAGTTGCGGCGGCGTGAGCCCGTCCAATACGCCATTGCGTATGCAATCAGCGATCAGCAGATCGCTTTCATGGAAGATGGAACACAAGAGGGTCCCCGCCACGGTGAGCGACCAACCCTCCACGAAGCCGGCCGATTCCAGCAGGCTCAGGACTCGATCTAGATGGTTGACCAATGAACTTGACCGTTCCGCCACCATGCGCTGGGTACGTTCCAACTCAGCCTGGATTCGGTCTGCTCGCGACGCGGCCCGCAAATGTTCGGCGAGGTCGCTACAGCCAGCCACACCCGCGGGCGTGGCCATGTCGTACACCAACGACTCCTCACCCCGAGGAGGGCGCCGCCGTGAACGTCCAAGCAGACGCTGCATTCCAGCCAACAGGTCGCGCTGGAACGCCTTGCTCTGAGGGTTGTATGGCGTGGGCAGCTTCACCTGTCCCACCACTTCGGGGAGGCCCC
>JANYHQ010000017.1 GCA_025358985.1 Acidimicrobiales bacterium | reverse complement strand
GCAGCCGCCTCGATGAGCGCGGGCAGATCGAAACCCGTATGCACACCTAGGTCGTCACACAGCAACACCAGTTCCTCGGTGGCCACATTGCCAGCCGCCCCAGCTGCAAATGGTGAACCTCCCAGGCCACCCACCGAAGTGTCGAAACGCCGGATGCCCCCCAGCAACCCAGCGTAGGCATTCACCAGCCCCGTACCCCTGGTGTCATGTAGGTGCAACCCAGCTCCTACGTGCGCAGACGAAGGCACGGCCAGCAACGCAGCTATCCGTCGCGGCGTGGCCATACCGGTGGTGTCGGCATACATCACCGACGTGGCCCCCACCGCCATCACCCGTTCAGCCAGGGCCGCAACCTCTTCGGGGTCAATGTCGCCCTCGTACGGTGAACCAAATGCACACGAGATCACCGCATCCACCGGCACTGCGCCCGCTACCAATGCGGCAATGGAAGCCACCGTCTCCACCGATTGATCAATGGTCATGTGCACGTTTTTGCCGCTGTACACCGCACTGGCCGACAACGTGATGGTGATCTCATCCACACCAGCGTCCATAGCCATTTCGGCCCCCCGCAGATTGGGGACCAACGCCGTTCGCGTTACTCCGGCCAGCAATCCAAGTGCAGCCACCAGCTCAGCGCCACCAGCCATGGCCGGCACCGCCTTGGGCGACACAAACGAGCAGATCTCCACATGTCGGGCCCCAGCCGTCACCAACGCCTCGATCAACGCCACTCGATCCGCCACACTGACCGGCGCTTCTGACTGCAGCCCGTCGCGCGGACCAACCTCACGGATATCGATGGAAGCGGGCAAGGACTGGGTCACAACCCCACAGTACCGACCGCTCAGTTGATGTTGCGCTCCCGGCCCGCCCAATACGGCTGACGCAAATCCTTCTTCAACACCTTGCCGCTGGGGTTGCGGGGCAGTACGTCGGTGAAATCCACCGACGTGGGGCACTTGTACCCCGCCAGCAAACCCTTGGAGAACGATATGAGCTCGGCTGGTGCCACCTCCGCCCCCGCCCGCAACACCACCACTGCCTTCACCGTCTCACCCCACCGTTCCGAGGGTACGCCGATCACCGCCACCTCGGCGATGGCCGGGTGTGAGGCCAAAGCGTTTTCTACTTCGGCCGGATACACGTTCTCTCCGCCCGACACAATCATGTCCTTCACCCGGTCGGTGAGGAACAAGAAGCCATCAGCATCGAGATATCCGGCGTCACCCGTTTTCAGCCACCCGTCGTGAGTAAGGGCAGCCGCCGTTTCCCCCTGCTTGTTCCAATACCCCACCATGTTCTGCGGAGACCGTGTCCACAGTTCACCAACCTCGGTAGCCGGGAGTGAGTTGCCCGATTCCACCTCCACAATCTTCATCTCCACCCACGGATACGGTTTGCCGGCCGAACGGAGAAGATATGCGCGCGGACCTTGTGGATCGTGATCGTCAGAGCCCAGTTCGGTGATGGCACCAGTGGTCTCGGTCATGCCGTACACCTGAATGTGCGGACACTTGAGGGTGGCCATGGATGCCAACAGTGTTTCGTTGGTGATGGGCGATGCCCCGTAGACCACCGACCGCAGACTGGAGTAGTTGCGCTCCGCCGCCCCCGGCACCATGGCCATGAACGCCAGCAGCACCGGTACGAAGAAGGCGTTGGTGGCGTGGCCGTGTTCGATGAGATCGAGCAACACAGTGGGAAGCGGGTCGCGCACCAGCAGCGTCTCTGCGCCGGCGTACATCCCCACCAGCGCCCACCCCGATCCACCGATGTGAAACAGCGGCATGGTGGCAATGTTCTTTGACGTCTCGTCGATGCTCCAGGGGCCCAATATGTTGGAGAGCAGCTGAAACAGGTTCCGGTTGGCGGTCATCACCCCTTTCGGCAGCCCGGTGGTACCACTGGTGTACAGCTGGAACGCCACATCATCGAGCGACGCAGGCACCAGGGGATCCACCGCATCATGAGCAGCAATCCAGTCCTCATAGTGTGGCCACCGGGCATGAATACCGAGCGCCACGATGGTGGTGACCGAGGTCAACGTGTCCTCGATGGCCTCGATGGCTTCGAAGAAGTCCGCCCCCACCACCAGCACCGTGGCTCCCGAGTCATTCACCGTGTAGGCAATCTCGGGTGGCGCCAACCGCCAGTTGACCGACACATCCACGACGTTGGCCTTGGCGGCACCCATGAGCACCTCGAAGAACTCCACCGAGTTCTTGTCCAGGAACGCAATTCGTTGCTGAGGGCCTACGCCTGCCGAAACCAGAGCCTGGGCCACTCGACTCGACCGTTCGTCCAGCTCGCTCCAGCGCACGGTGCGCTCGCCAAACGTGATGGCCGTGGCGTCGGGTTTGCGACTGGACCACACCCGCACGATGTCGGCCACGCTGGCAATATCGGAAGTCGGAGAGTCACTCATGAGGCAAAACCATATCGGCATGAGACGTGTGCCTCATGGTGCGCTCACCAAAGTACGTGGCAGGATCAGCAGCGATGAGTAGAGAACCACGCCCCGGTTGTATCCATGTCGTCATCGAGATCCCCAGAGGGAGCCGTAACAAGTACGAGATAGATCACACCAACGGCCGTGTGTTCTTGGACCGTCGGCTGTTCAGTGCCACCGTGTACCCGGCCGACTACGGGTTCATCCCCGACACCCTCAGCGGTGATGGCGACCCCCTCGACGCCCTCGTACTGCTGGAGGATCCCACGTACCCGGGCGTATGGACCGAAGCTCGCCCGGTGGGCCTCATGTGGATGCAAGACGAAGCCGGCCCCGATGCCAAGATCATCTGTGTTCCGCCCAACGAGCCCCGGTGGCGTGGCGTGGAGGATCTCGACGATCTGCCTATTGAATTACTGCAGGAAATTCAGCACTTCTTTGATGTGTACAAGATGCTGGAGCCGGGCAAGGAGTCATCCACGCAGGGTTTCGAGGGTGCCGCCGCCGCTTGGCGCGAAATCGAGGAGTCCCGGGCCCGCTTCATTCCGCATACCTAGAGGTCACTGTCCACCCGCCAGCCCGCACCGCTTCAGTTCCACATTGGAGGTGCGTTCTCCTCGAATACAGACCTTCACCAGGTCAGCCAACACCGATGGGGACCACCCGTTGAGAAAGTCACCATGGAAACTGGTCAGGGGTCCCGATGACACTTTCGTCTTGGGCACTTCCACCAGCAGTCGGAGGCGGGGCAGCGCAACTGGATGGCCCGCCGAACAGGCGTTGACCACGGCCGCCGTTACCCTCCGGTAGGAAGTTGAGGTGGCGTCCCAGCACTGAGCGAAGCTGAGGCGGGCAATGCGCGCCACACCCTTGGGACACACCGGCGGCGCCGACGCCAGCCAGCCCACCCCATCGGGACCATCGCCCAATCCACCACAACGAAAGGCCAACACGTCGGTGCCGATGGCTGTGTTGGCACTGCGGTCGCCGGCCACCAACTGCGCATGCGGGGCATACGCCACAATCGATGCAGGATCCAGAGCGCCCGCGTCATAGTAAGCACGCAGACGAGTACCAACCGGCGACGGCACCCAGTACGCCGCATGATCACCCGGGTTGTTGCATGTAGTGCGGGCTCGTTGCATGGTGGCCGCCGACATCGATGCCCCGATGGCCATACTGCCAAAGAACGTATGCATATGACTCATGCCGGGCATACCAGGATGCACGATTGGGTCATCGGCGAGCTCCCCGGCCACGGTACAGCTCACCACGAACGGCACCGATGGATAGCGCACCACAACCGACAATGCTGACTCGGCCACGGCCCCGGGGACGATCCCTACCACGATCATCAGTGACCCCACCAGCAGGGCCATGCATCTCCGATTTGTCATCCGCCGCGTTTGCGCACCCGCATCTTCAGCGGGGCGGCGCCGAAGCCGAAATGCTCACGTATCTTGCGTTCGAGAAAACGCATGAACTGCGGCGAGAGTTCCTTGTTGGCGAACAGGGTGAATGTGGGCGGATCGGTGGCTCCCTGGGTGGCGTACATCACTCGTGCCTCACGACCCGGAAACCCTGCCTGGGCATTCTGGATGAGCTCGTTGAGCGCCCTGGTGGGCACCCGCATGTGGTACTTGGTGATGGCCTCGGCCAGCGTGGGCATCAGCTTGGCCGTACCCAAACCGCTCTGCGCGCTTATCTTGAGCATGGGGGCATAGCCAATGAAGGCCAGCCTGTCATGCACCTGGGCAATGGCCTCCAACCGCTTCTCGGGGTCAGTCACCAGGTCCCACTTGTTCAACAGAATCACAATGGGGCAACCCGATGCGTCCACTCGCTCGGCCAACCGTTGATCCTGGTGGGTTACGCCTTCTGTGGCATCAATGACAAACAACGCGGCGTCGGCTTTGTCGATGGCCTGCAAGGCCCGCACCATGGAGAAGTATTCCGATGCCTCGTCGATACGTGCCTTACGGCGCATACCGGCAGTGTCCACAAAACGGATTTCGCCCTCCTCGGTTTGCACCACTGTGTCCACGCTGTCACGAGTGGTGCCCGCCATGTCGTGTACCACCGAACGTTCGTCACCGATGAGCCGGTTGAACAAGGTGGACTTGCCCACGTTGGGGCGGCCCACGATGACTACGGCAGGCACCTTGCCTCCGCCCACTCCAACTCCTTGATGGCGCGGCCCATCGAATTTGGAGCTCTCCACCGCTTCCGCGTAGTCGAAGGTGTCGGCCGGCCCGGCCTCAGGCGCCTCGGGCAGTGGAAGCACGGCAATCACGTCGTCGAGCATGTCTCCCGAGCCCCGTCCGTGCAGTGCGCTGATGGCCCGGGGCTCGCCGAGGCCAAGACGCGAAAACGCCCAGATGTCGGACTCCCTGGTTTCACCATCGACCTTGTTGACAATGACGAATACGGTGCCCTTGGCTCGACGGCGGCGCAGAATGTCGGCCACATGCTCATCCTCTTCGGTGAGCCCCACCGTGACGTCGACCACTAACAACACGGCGTCGGCTTCGTCGATGGCCCGCTCGGACTGCTTGCTGACTTTCTCGTCCAGGGTGGTGCCACCCATCATCCAACCGCCGGTGTCCATCACCATGAACGGCACACCGTTCCACTCCGCCGCCACGTCCTTGCGGTCGCGGGTGACGCCGGGGCGCTCTTCTACGATCGCTTCGCGGCGCCCCACGATGCGGTTCAGCAACGTGGATTTACCAACGTTGGGACGGCCCACGATGGCCACCGTGGCCAACCCCTGCGGATTGGTGGCGCTCACACGAGAAATCCGTTGGGCCTTCTGCTTGCGTTTCGTTTGCTGACTCAACGTGCTGCTCCTGTCAACGACCGACTGTTGTCAGCGCGCGTAGTGATGGTGAGGGCGGCCCGCAGTGCAATGCCATCGGTAGGCACCACCTCCACGGTCCGCGGTAGCTGCGACGGCGACATGCCATCGAGGAAGGTGCCTTTGCTGAGGCAAACGTCGGGCAGCAGGTATCGATGTCCGGACGGTTCGCCCGCCAGCACGCGGGTGAGATCTGCTCCCACCATGAGGCCCGCCACTGCGGTGTTACCTCCGAAGAACTCGTTGGTGACGGTGACGATGCGCACATCGTCGGGGGCCAGTCGTCGCCCGAGACTGGCCAGCACTGGCGGCAGCAGTTCGGCCAGTACCGTAGCTCCGTACTCCCCCGTGAGAATGCCCACCGGCGCATCGCGCCGAGGAGACAGTATTACCCCCACTGCCGCACCCATATCCTCAAGCATCCGGCTGGCCCGGTACCCATCCGGCGGAGCGTCACCCCGTATGCCACCGTTCATCGGCGTACCAGGCGATCCCCCATCGGTGCGACCCTCCACCCAGGCAAAGAACCCATCGGCCACAGCCGTTGGTGCGCTGGCGGTGCCGTTGAGTTCCAATTCCAACGTGCGCGCCATACCCACACCATTCTCGTGCTGGCAGAACCCCTCGTAGGTGTCAGCGTCTGGAAAGGCCAACCCCGCCATCACGTAGTACTCATCAGCAGCGAACACCATCCGCCGACCGAGTGCCATCAGAAACGTCTGTTGCCATGAGTGAACGCACTCCAGCACCGCAATTGCCTCAGCGCGCGTATGAACTCGTAAGCCCGCTTCCTTGTTGTACCGGCTGAGACCAAGGGGAACGGCATGTACCGACGCCAAATCAGAAAAGCGATCCAGTACCCCGGCCAGCGTCTCATCCAGTACCGCGCCATCATTGAGACCGGGGCAAATCACCAGTTGTCCATGAACCTCGATGTTGTGGTCGAGCAGCGCCCGTAACCAACGCAACGACGGCCCTCCCCGACGATTTCGCAACAGGTCGTTGCGACGATCGGCGTCGGTGGCATGGATGCTGACATTGAGCGGACTGAGCCGCTCCGTAACTACCCGTTCCAGATCAGCCTCCGTGAAACGAGTAAGCGTGGTGAAGTTGCCGTAGAGGAACGACAGTCGATAGTCGTCATCTTTTTGGTACAGCGTGGGACGCAATCCGGGCGGCAGTTGATAGATGAAACAGAAACTGCAGTGGTTGTCACACGTCCGCAGTTGGTCGAACAACGCGGACTGCACCTCAGCTCCAAACGGTTCGCCCGCCCGCTTGGCCACTTCCACGTCACGTTCCAAACCACCACGGCGGACCACCAGTTCGAGGTCCTCGTCGTCCACCGCCAGGCGCCACTGGATGACGTCACGAATTGCCATACCGTTGACCAGGGCTATCTCATCGCCCACTTCGAGCCCGGCTCGGTCGGCTGGGGATCCGGGCGCGACGCCGATAACGGTGGGCACGGACACCCCCACAGGTTACCGGCCCCGCCTGGAGTACAGATCCGGGTTAGTCACGGGGCCCGGTACCCTGGCAGCGTGGACGTGGATCGTGTGCTGCTGGTGGCTCCCAGAGGATTCTGCGCCGGGGTGGAGATGGCCATCAAGGCGCTGGCCTGGATGGTGCGCATGTACGAACCGCCTGTGTACTGCTACCACGAAATTGTGCACAACAAGGCG
>JANYHQ010000351.1 GCA_025358985.1 Acidimicrobiales bacterium | reverse complement strand
TATCGGCTTGCATCAACCGCAAATCGTTGCTCTACGTCGACCACTTAGCGGCCGACAAAGTGGTGGCCAAGGTCGAGCAAGCCGTCTTTCTGCATTCCCCGACAAGGAGCCCCTCCCCCCAACAAGAATGGGTCCAAAGGTCGGACTTGTTTGGGAACATACCCATATAGCCAATTTTCCCAAACAAGAATGGCGCTGAGACCCATTCTTGTCGCGGGGGTTGGGTAGCTTCAGCCTTGGCGTTGTAGCTGTCGGAGTGCCTTGTACCCAATGAACTGCACTCCTCGATAGCGCTGCTCGTCGTCGATGGCGGTGAGCAACTCGAGATGTTCGACCTGCATGGGCCAGCCGATGCTGATGGCGCGGAGCTCGGGAGTGTCCATTGCCGGCCACAAACGGATCTCCGTCACGCCCGACGGAAGCCCGGCCAACACCGCGTCCATCTCCTGTGCCGCCCCGCCCGCAATGGCGATGTCGTACGTGTGATCGGGGATCACAACGCCTTCGGCGGCGGCCAACTGACGGAACGGAAACCCGGCACGACGCTGATCGGTGGCGTCGGGCAGGCGCAACGGCAATCCGAAGTCGACCGCCAACTCCAGTTCGATGTCGAAGAACTCGGGGCGCAGATGCAAGGCGTCGAGATGGGCATCGAGGTGGGTAACGTCAAAGCCCCAGAACACGGCCCGTTCTATCTGGGCGCGACATTCCCGCCGAAGCTCATCCAGGTCGGCGTGATCCCACAGGTCAGGGGCCGTGGATGGGAAGCCGCCATTGCCGTCGAGCAAGGACGGGGCCTGGGTGATGGGCCCCCATCGGTACCGGCTGTGTTCGGCCAGCAACGTGAGCGACACACCGATGTCCTCGCCGCGGTGCTCAGCGGCGGCCTCGCGAGCCCACGGGGCAGGCACCATGATGCGTCCACTGGTGGCGATGCCCTGGCGCAATGCGTGATAGCCGCCGTGGGTGCTGGCATGGCTGGCCCCGAGGCCGTCCACCGCCATGATCACCAAGCGAGCATCCTCGGGGTACCCGAGCCGGACAATGAGCGGGTCAATCACAGCGGCCACGGTAGCGCTGTGAGGGTGGACGCCCGCTACGGCGTGCAGCCGCTCCACAAGCCAAGGCCCTCATCGCGGGCCAGGCCAGCGGCTTCTACGAACTCATCGGTGTGGGCCACGTTGGGCGGAAACGTATAGGCGTGGGCGAACCCGTTGCGAGCCAGGGCCAGGTTCACGAACACCCCGTCGGAGGCCCGGAAGATGTACGCCAACAGTCGGCCGTAGCGGTCACGGGCCTCCACATCCCGCTCCAATCGGATGGGCGTACCGGGTGCCAGCAGAGCGGCGGTGAACCGTGACGCTTCCGGTCCGAAGCATTGGATGGGGGTGCCCGGTCGATGAGTCTCGGGGGTGTCGATGCCGATGAGACGGACCGTTTCTCGGGCGTCTGCTCCGGATGCAGCATCACTGAGCAGCACGTGAACCGTGTCGCCGTCCACGGCTCGCACGATCGTGGCGTTGGCCTCCACCGGTCCGGGCCCAGTGAGCGCCGCGGCGGCCTTCGATGCATCGGACGAAACGGCAATAGCGGGAGCAGTCGTGGCGCGATCCACGATGACGCGCATGCTGGGGTTGGAGCATCCGCTGGCCAAAACCACCACCGACAGCCACGCCACCGCCTTGGGCCGAACCCTCATCGGCCCGCGCCGTTCAGAGCGCTCGATGATGGTGCGGGGGTGGCATCAGTGCGTTCCAGTTCGTGCAAGCACTGAGAGGCAGGGCCCACCCCATCGGGTGACCGAGGGCGATGGCTCCACCGTGGGGTGACCTTGGACACGTAGCCGTGTAGTTTGCGCTGCCGCACCAATACACCTGGGTGCGGGTGATGCCCCACGTGGTGGCAATCCATTCGGCTGCCTCGAATTGGCTCTTTATGGCCCGATAGGCCGACCTGGGGACTGTCGATCGAAGTCACCTTGACGGAACCTGTCGGCGGAGATCGCCATCGGGGCTTCGATCGGCCGCGACGTGGTGCCCTCGTGCACACACACGCGATGGATGATGCGCCACTCGTCGCCCCGCTTCTCGTACTGATCAAGGTACCGGCCGTACCACGTGTCGAGCGTGGGATGGTCGGCTTGGAACAGGTGCGTCACGTTGTAGAGCTCGCCTCGCGCGGCCGTGCCACTCGGTTCGACTTCGATCTGATGGTTCGTCGTCGTATGCATCGTTGTACGCCATCGGACATGCGACGCCATACAGTGATCGACGAACTCCCACGCATTGCCGACGAAAACACCATGGTCGTCGATCGCGTCAGGCCAATACGCCGACTTCATACAGTCGCCGTCGATGCGATCGACACCATGGGCGTAGCGATTGGCAACCTCACGGATCGCCTCCCGATCGGCCAGTTCCTGAGCATCCGGTGTTCTCATTATCAGACTCCTTGATATTTGGCTGAGCGGCGACGCTGGCGCCGAACTGTACGCCCGGGCGCACGCCACCAACAAAGGCCTGCCGGGTACCTTCAGTGTTGCCGCGACGCATGGGGCAACATCACGTTATTGCGGCGTGCCGTAACTATGCGATCGAAATCGTCGCACGTGCCGATACGTTGATCCTGCGGCTCGCGTGCATGCTGTCGAAGCGGTAGTGGCCTCGTCGCTACCGAGCATGAGCGCCCCTTCCTTGCACTTTGCGCCAACGCAGACGGCAGCCGGTACTGCGCCCAGTAGGGCGGCCCGATGCACGGTGGACGAGCCCCTCCTCGGCGACCAATGGGGGACCGGACGGCTTCCTCGATGACGACCTCGTTTGTGGCCGGATCGTACCCAGAAGAGCAGTCCAAAAGTGCATGAAGAAAAAAACTTCAAAGAAATCGTAGACATGAACGCACTCCGTGACTATCTTGTGAATCCGAGCACTGAATGTGGCTTCAGAAGTGAAGGGTTACCTGGAAGTGACCGTTGCCTCCCGCCACCGAACGTGTCCGACTGCACGACACCGAAGCGTCATGAACCGATGGGCCGCCTGGGGGTGGTCACTCGGAGAACGGATCAGAATGAGGAAGTACCTGCGAATTGGCATTCGGGCACTTCTGGCTTCGGGTTTTGTGGGGGTATCGGTGGTTGGGGCGTCGCTGCCAGGGGTGTCAGCGGCGACCCGATCATCAAAAGCGTCATCAGGAGTGGAACTGGCCGGCGGAACCCAGATCACTCGACCCACCGCTACTGCGGACCGGGAAACGCTGCAGGGTGACGAAGCACTGAAGCTGGTGTCCTATCCGTGGCAGACCATGTTGCCTGGCTGGCGAATTGTGTTTCTGCCGCCCCGACCTGGGTTTTTGGCCCTGACGTATCGGCTGGATCAGCGTATTGAGGTGTATGTGCGCTCTGACCGGTCAGCCGAGGCGTTGGCCCACGACATTGCCCATGAACTGGGCCATGCAGTGGACGTGACGTATAACAACGACCAGTCCCGCTCCATGTACCGCCAACTGCGCAGCCTGTCCGACACCACCCAATGGTGGGCGTGCAACAGCTGTACCGATCTGCAGACGCTGGCTGGCGACTTTGCCGAGACGTTTGCCCTCTACGCCGCACCTCGGTACAAGTTCTACGGCAAGGTGGCACCGGAACCGACGCCCGCGGAAGTGCACGTGATTGCCCAACAGGTCTACGCCGCCGTGGGTGCCGTGGGTGCCGCCTAACGACACCAGATCAGGGAGAGCGACCGAGTAGCCACCCACCGGCGCATACCCCCGAACTGCGCATCAGGCGGCCTGGGCGCGGTCGGTGTTGTCGCTGGACTCACGCCGGTCGGCGGCCTGACGGAGGGCGGAGCGGGCCGACGCAATGCCGGCGAGGCCGATGAGGCGGGTGCGCTCATCAAGGCGGTGACGGGCGGGGGTTTCGAGGAGCATGAGCTGGTTGGTGGTCATGGAACAAGTATGCGGATGGGGTGTGACAAAAAGTCGGGGGATACGCTGCGGCCATGTCCGAGCACTCCCACGCCACCATCCCGACCGCCTATGGCATGACCGTGCCGTTCGACGGTGTGGCCCTGGCCGACCACAGGTCTCGGTTCGAAGAATTAGTGGATCTGGGCTACACCGACGCTTGGTCCAGCGAGGCCAACGGCACCGACGCCTTCACTCCGCTGGTGTTGGCAGCGGCCTGGGCCCCGTCGCTTCGCCTCGGTACCGCCATCGTGCCCGCATCCACCCGAGGTCCTGCCCTCATGGCGCAATCGGTGGCGGCGTTGGCAGAAACGGCGCCGGGTCGGGTGGCAGTGGGCATTGGCACGTCGTCCAATGTCATCGTGGAGCACTGGAACGGAATCCCGTTTGAACAGCCGTACCAACGAACCCGCGACACCATCCGATTCCTGAAGGCAGCGCTGGCCGGCGACAAGGTGGATCACGCCTATGAGACATTCACCGTCAAGGGATTCAAACTTGGCCGGGTGCCGGAGGTGGCGCCGCAGTTGCTGATCGCCGCACTTCGTCCAGGCATGCTGCGCCTGGCCGGGGCAGAAAGCGATGGTGCCATCATCAACTGGTTGGGGGCCGACGATGTGGCCAAGGTGGTAC
>JANYHQ010000657.1 GCA_025358985.1 Acidimicrobiales bacterium | reverse complement strand
GGTTCGTTGACCGGCTCGAGGGGACGCTCGGCACCACCAGCCTGTCCCCCGCTGCGGCGGCGCTTCTTCTTGCGTCCCCCCCGTTGGTCCGACGCCAACGCGTCAGTGGCCCCAGAGTCCATGGCGAGGTCGGCATCCACTCTCGACGTCGGACCTTTGGAACCCTTTCGCCGCTTACGGTCACCTTTGCGACCCTTGCGGCCATCTCCGTCCGGGTCCACACCTACGGCCGCCGCTTCGGCCCGAGCAGCCAAGAACGGGGGTGGCGCCTTGGGCACCGGCATGGGCTTCATGGCGTCGGGCGAGCCGATGCGCACGACGGTGCGTTTGGCCTCGCGAACTGCTTCCCGGCTTTTGGGTCCACGTACCGGCGTACGGTCCATGAAGACCCACCCCAACCCTGGAACCGGTTTTCCGCCGATGAGACGACCGCGATCGAAGAGCCAGTCGTAGGTGCCGTGGAACTCCTGGAAGGAGTCGTTGGAGAAGACGCTGGCGCCCAATTTGTCCGCCACCTTGAGAATGAAGCTGTCGCCCCGGCCAATGGTGCCGGCGGGGGGCATGATGATTTCGCCTTCCAGATACGCCGCTTCGAACGTTGGTTGTTCTGAAGCGCCGATCCGGTGGGCGAAGGAGGTATCGACGATGACCAGGACATCAGCGCCAGGGTGTTCTTCCATGAAGCTCTGAACCGCTTCGTCGAGCTGGTTCAGACTGGGAAGGGTACGACCCTCGGTTGCGATGTTCGATCCGTCGACCACGACTTTGTACGCGGTCATCGGTTCCTTGTTTTCTGTTGTCTATTCAGGTGTCAATAGGAACGGTGCGCACCTGTTGCGCCGCCCGCCCGTCATGCCATCCACAGTGGCTGGCGCTGATGGCATCGGCATCCGTTGACTCACAGTCAAGCATGAGGGTGGCATTTCTACGCGCACCCATGCCAGGGTTTGGCCCATGAGCCCCAGCAGCAGCCATGCGGAGCAAGGCCCCATTCGCGCCGTCCTGTGGGATTTTGGCGGGGTCATCCTCACCAGCCCATTCGAGGCATTTGCCCGCTACGAAAACGAAAATGGCCTTCCACCCGGCCTTATCCGCCGAATCAACTCCACCAATCCTGACACCAACGCCTGGGCGCATTTCGAGCGCAGTGACGTTCCGTTTGATGAGTTCTGTGATCGCTTCGAAGCCGAGGGACGTGACATAGGGCACACTGTGGAGGCCCGGGTAGTGATGGCGCTACTCAACGGGGAGGTGCGGCCACAGATGGTCTCAGCCCTGCATCGGCTCAAGGACGAGGGCCTGTTGCTGGGTTTGTTGACCAACAACGTGACGTCCGACGAGGGGCGGGTAGGGACGACCGGGCGTCAAGAGGTGCTGGCATTGTTCGACGCAATCGTGGAGTCGAGCGTGGTGGGCGTCCGCAAACCCGAGGTTCGATTCTACGAACTGGCCTGCGCCCAACTGTCCATCGACCCCACCGAAGCTGTGTTCCTCGATGATCTGGGGATCAACCTGAAACCGGCGTCGGCCATGGGTATGCGAACTATCAAGGTGGTGGACCCCGACGTGGCGCTGAAAGAACTTGAAGCAATGCTGGGGCTCACACTGACCTGAATCGAATGACTACCGGTCGGTGTCCACCACCGGGGGCGGCGTGCCCGCCTCCAGGGTGCCCGAGCTCACCACCACCATACGGCCCGCTCCCTTCACCCCGTCTCGCTGCAAACGATCGGTGATACGCGTACGTAGCTCTCTGGCCACCGCCCATTGCCGACGGGGAGCCGTCTTGGCCATTACCCGGATGGTGACGCCATCAGCACCCATGGACTGCACGCCTTGCACCTCGGGCGGCTCTAGGAGGTCTGCTCCAAAGACTTCGTCTGTACGCATACTTTCAGCTTCTTGTACGAGCATGGCCAGCACCGCCGCGATGTCGTTGTCGTAGCCGATGGTGACATCCACAATGGCCCTACTCCACTCCATGGACTGATTGCCCAATGCCCGGATGTCACCATTGGGAAGAAACCACACGGTGCCGTCTGCGCTCCGCAATCGGGTTACTCGCAGACTGAGATCCTCC
>JANYHQ010000654.1 GCA_025358985.1 Acidimicrobiales bacterium | reverse complement strand
CTCAACCTCGCCAACCTGTACCCGGGGTTTCTCGGCGATCTGTGGCCAATGCCCGCTGGAATTTGGTTCGGGCCATTGTCACCTCGATTGTTGGCTTCTTCAGTACGCCGATATTGCTGAGAGCATTCAGCGATGGTGACTTCGCCGGCTGGGTGCTAGTCAGTTCAGTCACGTCGTATCTCACAATTGCTGACATTGGACTGGCCGCTGAGGTTGTGCGTACCAGCGCCAAAGCTCAAGCAGAGGGTGACCAGGACACCGCCTTCGACACCATCAAGGCAGTGATGCGGCTCCAGGGGCTGCTCACGGTGTGCATGAGCGCACTCCTCGTTGGGGTCACGGTGGCATTTCCTCACATATTCAGTTCTGTCCCCGCGGCGAGTATCACCCGTTCGCAGATTGCCTTTGTTGGTCTTGGCATCACCTCGTTGGCGGCGATGGCGCTGAATCCGTTGATTGCCCACCAAATCGGTCTGCAACGTATGGACATCGGGGCCAAGGCCGCTATTGGATCGCGAGTGCTGGCTTTCGGATGGATTTGGTGGTCGGCCCATCTGGGCCTTGCATGGGTGGCTACCGGGGTGGCGTTGCTTTACACCATGGCGTTTGTGGTGGCCGCGGCTTACACGTATCGCATGGAGCCGACATTTCGATTGCGGGGCCCGTTCAAACGTTCACAGCCATATGCGGCCATCACCGTATTCGCCAAGCGACGTTTGGTGTGGTTCCTGGGTGTCTTTGCCGTCATCACCTTTGACGTCACGATCGTTGGTCATTTTGCCTTCAAGGATCTGGTGCCGTTCTCATTGGCACTGTCATTGGTGAGCATCTGCTACGTGGCCTTTGAGGCCATTGCCGGTACCCTGGTGCCCCACATTGCCGCCCTCAGCCGGATAGACCACGCTGCTGAGGCCCGGTGGTTACATTCCTTCTATTTGTTCACGAATGGCCTTGCTGCCGTCATTTGTCTAGGGATGGGTGCGGTTTCCGTGTTTTTGGTTCCACTGTGGGTTGGTGGGGCACTGTCCAAACGGGTGCTGGCATTACTGTTTCCGATGTTGGTGGTCACTTTCGTGCGGATGGTGTTGGACGGCCTCAGCGGCGGGTTCGTTGCGCTCAATGAGCAGCGTCGGTGTATGTGGAATCACGTACGCGAGGCGTTGGTAAAACTTCCGTTGGGCCTGGTTTTGGTGCAACGCTTTGGGGCCCGTGGGCTGGTGTGGGCTGGCTTCGCGGGAGCGCTGGTGGCGCTACTGGTGGTGTTGGTGACGGTGATGCCTTCCAGTGCGTTTCGGATTCCGTTGGGTAGTGGCGTAGGAACGATGTTGGTGTATCTGGCGCTTACTTTGGGTGCCTCGTTGCTGCACCGTTCAACGCAGTCAGTCGTGGCGGCGGCGGCTCTCGTCGCCACCTGTGGGCTGGTGGCCACGCACCTGTACCGCTCCGGCGTTCTGACGGACGTCGGTATCATCCATCGACGCCACGGTGTGGCCTAACGGCGGCTGAGTTGCGGGTGATCAGGGGCGGCTCGAGCCCCTTCGACGTAGCGACAGGCGTCGAGCATCGTGTGGATGTTCTCTTTGGTGCAATCGAGCACGGTGGCCTTGGCATAACCACGGGCCCTGCGGGCTTGGGTCACTCGAGCCGCGTACTTCGCCACCAAGCGGTTTCGCCGCACTCGCCGCTCAATTTTGGTTGGAAGCTTGGCTGACCATGCAGCAAGATTGGCGGGGGCGTCGCCCATGTCTTTGCCTGCATCTCGTAGTCGATCCAATTCTGCTCCGAGCAACTCTGCGTAACGGTGCTCATCACGCCCGAAGCGAGCCAACGTGGCACCAGCCACCTGCTGCTGCGCTCTCCAGATACCTTCGGCCACCAGGTTCGTCTCCGCATGGGCGCACACTGGGGCGGTCATGAGGTCGTTTTCCCATGCATGGTGAACGGCATACACGGCCTCTGGTGTGGTGCCATCGGCGGCGGGCTCATTGGGTGGGTTAGGCGTATGGCGAATAACCACCAATGCCTGATCCACCATCGTCACCCGTTTTGTGACACTCATCACGGCTGGCCACGCAAAGAACTCCGGCCCCTCACCGGTGAACACCACGCCGGACTTGAGTTTCACCTCGTCGCAGGTGGAGCGGGCTACAACGTAGGACGAGAGTCGCACCGGAAGCGACGGTCTGAGCGCATATAGCGGGGCGAGGTATTCGGTGGCCGAGATCTTCAGCGTTCTTCCACTCCCGCCGGGCAGAACCAGCTTCGAGGCCTGTGTGGTTGGTACGAAGGCCTCGTCGAAGTAGTCGGCCGCAGTGCTGAACGCAAACGCTGCCTTGGTGGTGTCGAGAGCTCGTTTGAAAGAAGAGAGTGCGCCGCCCACGAGCGCATCGGTCACCGGTAGCACCAGGACGTACATTCCCTTGGCCAGGCTGAGCGCATGTTCGAGATTGTCGGCGTTGGAACAGTGTTGTGGTGGGTGCGTCACCGTGATCCGGGGGTCCGTGAACGTCGTCAGAACCTCAGGGGTGGAATCACCTGACCAGTTGTCGGACACGATGATCTCAAAATCACCGAAGTCCTGGGTCAACACTGAATTGATGGCATCGCCGACGAGCGGGGCACGACAGAACGTCGAGATCAGGATGGAAAACACAGGCTGAGCCATCGTGGCAAGTCCTCAGATGATTGGAGAGGAACAGACACTATTCGCCGCCTGTGTCACGTCGCCTCACCTTCGCTGGGTGACGGATTTCACGCTGGTGGTGGTTGCCCAGCACTACGGTCCGTTACAGGATCACCAGTGGAAGAACCCGTGGGGACACATTGCAATCAACCACTCTCTGTGGTTGGATAGTTGTTTTGAACAGGAGTTCAGTAGTGA
>JANYHQ010000646.1 GCA_025358985.1 Acidimicrobiales bacterium | reverse complement strand
GCTCGACCGCGTGCTGGGTGGCGGTCTACGCGTCCATGACATGCTCGTCATCGCTGGACGTCCCGGCGTGGGTAAGACCATCGTGACGCTGCAAATGGCCCGCAATCTGGCACTGCAGGGCACCAATGTCGTATTTGCTTGCTACGAGCACGATTCATGGACGCTTCTCACTCGACTGCTGGCCATGGAGATCGGTGCCGTACAAGTGCCACACACCTCCTGGTACCGCATGGACGGCGTACGCTCGCTGCTCGACGATGTCATCAGCGGTCGGATGTCGCTGGCATCGACCAGCGGTGACCCGGTGATGCGTGCCGCTCGGGCCCGTGTCGACGAGTACGCCCACCGGCTGCATCTGGTCAAGGCCACACCTTCAGCTACTGGTCTCACGCACCTCGCGCAGGTCGTAGCCGATGTGCACGATGGATCTACGGGATCCACTGTTCTGTTCGTTGACTATCTGCAGAAGGTTCGACCCGATGAGAACACCACCAGTCATGTCGAGCACGTGGGTCAGGTGACCGCCGGACTCAAGGAGATATCGTTAGCGTCGTCGGTGTCCGTGGTGGCCGTTGCTGCCGTCGGCAGTCCAGGCCTGATGAAGCGGCGTGCTCATCTGCCCCATCTCGACGCAGCCGTGGCCGTGGGCTACGACGCTGACGTGGTGATCATGCTCAACGACAAGCGCCATATTGTGTCCGCCAACAACTTGATGCACACGACCGAGCAGAGTGAACGGTTCCGACAACGGGTGGTGTTCTCGATCGAAAAGAACCGAGGCGGCATTGCACCGGTGGACGTGGAGTTCACTAAGGATTTCGAACACTTCCGCTTCGATCCGGCCGGGAGCTACGTGGCCGAGCAACTGATCGAAGATGGAGAGCACGACGATTTCCGCATCTAGCGGGAAGTAGCCGTTGAGGTATGTGGCGGTCGGCATCTTGAGCCTGAGATGCCACGTAAGGGTGGTGGGCCAACCACGAGACTGCGGAGATCACGTTGACGAGGACCCAGTTGCTCGTCGCCCGTCTCCTTCGATGGTGGGTGGTGTTCGGGTTCGGTATGGCGTGCGTTGCGATTGGGGTGGTACTCACTGCGTCACCATCGCGGTCGCTGTCCGTTGCTGCCCTGGTAGTGGGGTTGGCGCTCGGCCTCACCGGGGTGGCAGAGATCTGCACAGCGCCAGCCGCCACACGGCCGTGGCTTGCGTACCTCACGGGCGCAGTGTGGATTGGATTCGGTGTGGTGGCCGTCAGTTGGCGCGGGATCACCATCCACGCGCTGGCCATTGCGGTTGGTATTGCGTTGGTGGTGGGGGGTGCCATCAAGGTGTTGTTGGCAGGGCTCGGACGCGGTGATGAACGATTCAACCTCGGGCTCAGCGGGCTCACCAGCATCTTCGTGGGGATCGTTGCCATCTCGTGGCCCGCCGTCACGGTGCTCGTACTCGGTGTTGTCTTTGGATTGCGTACGGTCATTTTTGGCATCGGTGTGATGGCGATTGCGTTGAAGCTACGCAGTCATACGATTGCCGCCAGCGGGGTAGGACCAGAAGGCGACGAGCATCGTTGGCCACGATTTCTACGCATCACGGGTGCCGTTGTCGCATTCGCCTTGGCATTCGGTGGTCTGGCAGTAAGCGTGGCCATTCATCGTTCGCAGCCCGATGATCCGGGGGTTTTTTATACTGCTCCGTCACCGCTTCCTGATCGTCCGCCCGGCACCGTGATCCGCCGCGACATCATCGACGACTTTTTCCCAGGCACCACCACGTATCGAGTGCTGTATCTGTCGACCGGCTACGACGGCAAACCCACAGCGGTGAGTGGTCTTGTCATCGTGCCCACATCCGCGCCGCCGCCGGGGGGGTCGCAAGATCATTGCCTATACACACGGCACGGTTGGTGTGGCCAGTCGTTGCGCACCATCGCTGCAGGGTAAGAAGTGGGCCATCTCCATGGAAGGGATCAGCCAATTCGTGGCCGCTGGCTACGTCATCGCCGCTTCTGACTACCAGGGCTTGGGCACCAAAGGCCCACATCCATATCTGGTTGGCAAGTCCGAAGGTATGAACGAACTGGACAACGTCCGGGCTGCACGCTCATTGCCGGACGTGCGCGCCAGCCGCGACTTCGCCGTTTGGGGTCATTCTCAAGGTGGCCAAGCGTCGTTGTTCACCGGTCAGGTAGCGGCAGAATATGCCCCGGAGCTACACCTTCTTGCCGTGGCCGGTGGCGCACCCGTG
Source organism: Acidimicrobiales bacterium (assembly GCA_025358985.1). Classification (GTDB taxonomy): domain Bacteria; phylum Actinomycetota; class Acidimicrobiia; order Acidimicrobiales; family JANYDT01; genus JANYHQ01. Next base: position 521 of record JANYHQ010000646.1, on the reverse strand, counting down.
CCAGACGTCATCGAACTGTTCAGTCTCAACGTCAAGACTGTAGTGGGACGTATTCTCATTTCCATGGCGCTCCAGGCGTTGTCGCAGGTATACAACGAAGCCCGCCTCGAAGACATTGTGACTCCCGCGGCGCGGCCGGCCGTTCGTAAGATCGCCAAGAACTGCCTGTACTCCAAGCCACAAATCATTGCGTCGGTCCCCAACTCGTTGGCATTGAATGTGACGTTCTTGAGCAAGCCACCATGGGGCACTGAGCCGTGGAAAACCATCGCTGAGACCAACACGCCCGGCAATGCAACCATCGGTGCTCCTGTGATGATCACCCAAGGGGGAGCCGACAAGATTGTGGATCCCAGTGCCACCGCCAAGCTCGTCAGTCGTATGTGTGCCAAGGGCCAGGTGGTCCACTACGTGCTGTACGACGGTGTGGGGCATCTCGAAGGCGGACTCCATGCTGCGCCAGATGTGGCTTCATGGATAGCTGATCGCTTCGCCGGTAAGCCCGCCCCCACCTCATGTAA
>JANYHQ010000574.1 GCA_025358985.1 Acidimicrobiales bacterium | reverse complement strand
AGACTGGCAGAGCTGTCTGGACGGAGCCGACATCATGGTGGAGGCATCACGATTGGAGCAACGCCAGGAACTGTTCCGAGCCTCGTGGGTGCAGCCCGGAGCATTCGTTGTTCCCTACGGCACGGTGAGCGCGTTGGAGCTGGGCCTCACGGATGTGATGGACAAGATCGTGGTGGATGACGTGGGTCAGTTCCGGGCCGGCACCATGGGTGCGTTGCGGCCCCATATCGACAGTGGGCGCATCAGCGAATCAACACTTCACGGTGAGCTGGGTCAGATCGTGGCGGGGCTCATTCCCGGTCGGGAAAGCAATACCGAGCGCATCCTGTTCTGGCATCGCGGGTTGTCATTGTCTGACATTGCATTAGGCGCCGCCATGTTGGATAAGGCGGCCGCCATGGGCATTGGCCAGACGCTGGTCTACGCCTGAGCAAGTTCTACGAGGCCCTCGAGTTGTTCGGCCACCGCTTCTATCTCGGCACCGATGGGTCGATCCTCATGGACGAAGGCGCACACCTGTCGAATACCGTGGTGCACCCGTTCCAAAGGCGGCGAAATAGGCGTGCTCCGTAGGTCCACGGCCTGGGAGGCGGCGATGAACTCAATGGCTACCAGTAGCCGTAACTGTGCAAGCAGGTCGGCCAATTTCTGGGCCGCCAAGGCGGCAAACGTGGCTGAGTCTTCGATGCCGTCGGCATTGTGCGATGCCATCACCGGCACCGGGTTGGACAGGTGGATGATATGCGCGCGGAGTGCTTCCATTGGCTTGAGGAGCGGCCCGAAACCGGCCCGGTCGCCATCATCAGATGACAGCAGCGGCGGTAGATCGCTGGTGGCTGCACTCATCAACCGCTGTACCCTCGACACCGAGTCGGTGGCGCACCAGGCGAGGGCTCGGGCCACACCGTCCAGGGTCTGGGCCAGACGGGATAGGTGAAAATTGCCGGTGGTCACGCACACACCCTCATCCACCAACACGGCAGGATTGTCGGGCGACGAGTTCAACTCCACCAACACGCACTGGTCCAGATCATCGAGGGCGGCGAAGCCAGCCCCGTTCACCTGCGCCATACAACGCAGCGACAGCGGGTCCTGCAATCGCCGGGCGGCTCCTTCGCCCAGTAACTCGCCTCCCGCCAACAATGCCCGGATGGCATCGCCGGCAGCCACCTGTCCGGGCTGAGGCCGTAGCCGCAACACCGCAGCGCCGAACGGGGAGCTATTGCCTCGGAACCCCTCTAACGTCAGGGCTCCGGCCACCTGCAACGCCTCCAACGTGGTGCGCGCCGCCACTGCCGCCAACGCCGCCAGGCCGGTGGAGAACGCCGTGTTGTTGCACAACACCGCCCCGTCCTTGGGCAGTAGTGACAGGGGCGCCAAACCAGCAGCGACCAGTACCTGGGCGGCGGAGGCGACGTTACCGTCGACCAGCATCTGCCCTTCGCCGATGAAGGCGTGGGCCATGGCGGCCATGGCCACCAAATCACCGCTGCCAATGGACCCGATGGTCGGCATCACCGGCACCAGTGCGCGGTTCAAGATTTCCACCATGAACGGGGCCACTGCGGCGCTGGCCCCGGCACCACCGTCGAGCATGGTGTTGAGCCGGGCCACCATCACGGCCCGTACACTTCGCCCACTGAGCGGTGGCCCCAAGGCCTGGGCCCGGCCCCGTACCGTGCGATAGGAAAACTGGGTGGCCTCATCGGCGCTGAGCATGACACCAGCGCGCATACCAAGTCCGGTGGTGAGTCCGTAGGCCGGTATGGACTCGCGCAGGTATCGCTCCACCACCAGACGGCTTCTGGCCATACGGACGGTGGCGTCGGGATGAATGGCCACGGGGGTGCCGTCGGCCACCTCGCATAACGTCGCCAGGGTCAGACTGCGGCCGTCGAGTACGACGGTCATAAGGCCTCGGCCAGAGCATCCTCCAGAGCCGTTCGGTAACGCGCCAGGTTGCGCTTTTTCACCTCATCGAATCCTCGGACCCCGTCGACGAGCCCGGCTATACGGGCGGCGTTGGCCGGATTGGCGGCCACCATGGGCAGCAGACGATCCACCAGTGCGGTGTATTCGGCCACCAACGCCCGTTCCGTGCGGCGCATGGTGGAGCGACCGAACGGGTCGAGCGGCGTGCCCCGCAACCGCTTCATGGACGCCAGCGCACTCATCCCCGGCTTGGTCCATTGGCCCAACTTCAGCTTGCGACCCATGCCCATGGCTCGCAACGTAGGTGGGTGCAAGTTCCAGGTGACCGACTCCACCGGCCCGCCCAGGGCATCCTCGGCCCGGCCCGCGCCTCCCACCAACAGTCGGGCCACCTCGTACTCGTCCTTGTAGGCCATTACCCGGTACAGCTGATGGGCCACCGTGGTAGCAAACAGTTGGTCGTGCACTACGACGCCCGCCCGGGCCGCCCGTCGTACTACGTCCACATAGCATTGTGCATACGCCGCATTTTGAAAGGCACGCAGATCATGGCGTCGGCGGGCCACCAATTCCACCAATTCGTGACTCCCCAAATCCTCCAGACCAGAACGATCAGCCGGAGCCTCGGCCGGCCCGAACGCGGCGGCCTCTACCGCCGGGGCATCGAGCACCCACCGGCGTCCCCACGCAAATGCTGCTTTGTTCGATTCCACGGCGGCGCCGTTAATTTTCACCGCCCGCTCGATGGATGAGGCCGACATCGGCAACAGCCCAGCCTGATAGGCCACGCCCAACAAGAACAGGTTGGTGGTGACTGCGGATCCCAACAGCCCAATGGTGAGCCGGGCGGCGTCCACATAGTGATTGGTGGCCTTGCTCGAGCGAGTGTCGAGCTCGCTGCGATAGGGGGCCAGGTCAACGGCCGACGTGGCCACCTTTCCCACCATGCGACCGGTGGGCGTCACCATGGTTGACGCCACCACATGGCTCCACTGCGCATCGAGCCCCTCCAAGTTGGCAGCCGACACCGAGGTGAGGAGATCGAAGCCCAGCAGTACGTGGATTCGACCAGGGAGGGGGTCGCCGATGGTCACCGTGGACACCACCGGACCGGCCTTCTGGCTGAGTCCCGTTTGATCCACCGACGAAGCCCGTAGCCCATCGATCTTGGCCGCCGTGAGCAACATCTGACTCACCGTGATCACGCCCGTGCCACCGATCCCTGGCATCCGAATGACGATGCCTTCCTGGTCGATCATGCGTTGCGGTTCGGCGATGTCACCGGTGAGAACCTGCGTCTTCTGCCGGTGCAGAGGTGCGGGCGTCACCGTGACGAAGGCCGGACAATCACCTTTGATACACGAGCGATCCAGGTTGCAACTGGCCTGGTCGATCTTGGTCTTGCGGCCGTAATCGGTGTCGAGCGCTTCCAGGCTGAGACAATTCGACTGCACACCGCAATCGCCACATCCTTCACAGACCCGATGGTCGATGACCACACGTGTCTTGGGGGTGGGGAGCAGGCCCCGTTTGCGGTCACGGCGCTTCTCCGCGGCGCACTGCTGATCGTGGATGAGCACGGTGACACCGGGAACGTTGCGCAGATGCTCCTGGGCGCTGATGATGTCGTCACGATGGCGCACACTGACACCGGCTGGCAGCTTTACCCCTTTGTACTTGGCGGTGTCATCGGTGGTGATGATCACCTGCTTGACGCCTTCGGCCATCAACTTGGCGGCCACCTGAGGAACGGGGAGTACACCGGTGGCGTCCTGTCCGCCGGTCATGGCCACGGCCGAGTTGTAGAGCAGTTTGTACGTCATGATGACGCCCGATGACACGGCCGCTTGTACCGCCAGTTGGCCGGAATGGAAGAACGTGCCGTCACCCAGGTTCTGAAAGATGTGCGGCGTGTCCACAAAGGGGGCCATACCAATCCAGTGGGCACCCTCGCCCCCCATTTGGGTGATGCCGGTGAACTGCCCCCGGTTCTCGTGACCAATGGTGCTCACCATGCCGTGACAGCCAATGCCGATGCCCACCAATGACCCCTGAGGCACCACGGTGCTGGTGTTGTGGGGACAGCCCGAGCAGAAGTACGGGGTGCGTACGGCTTCGTCTCGGATGGTGAGGCTAAGGCTGATGCGCTTACGGGGCGACGCCAGCCGGTCGGCTCCGATATTGGCCAACAACACTCGCCGCAACGGCTCCACCATGGCATCCACTCCAAGCGCGCCGCCCTCGGGAATCAACGGTGCACCAGCGGCGTCACGCTTGCCGAGTACGAGCGGCCGTTCGGCACTTCCGTACAGTGCATCGCGTACCAGTGTCTCGATGTATGCGCGCTTTTCTTCTACCACGAGCACGGTACCCACGCCTCGAGCGGCGTTGCGGATGGCGGTGCTGTCGAGTGGATGCAGGGCGCGCAACTTGAGTACCCGGATTCCCAACTGTGATGTCGTTGACTCATCGAGACCCAGCACCTTGAGAGCAGCCAGCACAACCTCGGCCGTGTACCCGGAGGTCACGATGGTGATCCACGCCGACGAACTGCGCACCACCTCGGTGTTGAGCTGGTTCTCCTCGATATAGCGCGCCGCCAACTCCAGTCGAGGACCGAATACCTCGCCCTCCTGGACGAGAGATGTGGGAGCGGACACGAAACCTGACAGCATCGGCTGCCACGGGGCGGCGTCGCGTGTGAGCGTGGGAATCAACGGTGTCAGGCGGTGGGGATCGACCACCGCCAGGCCCGACCCGTCGGCCACCGATGTGACGATCTTCAACCCCACCCACAGCCCGCAGGCCCGGGACATCTCGATGCCATGACGCCCGAGGTCGAGGACGTCTTGCATGGTGCCCGGATCGAGCAGTGGGAACCCGAGTGCCGCCACCAGCGCATCGGAGCGAGACGGAACGGTGGAGCTCTTGCAGGCCGGGTCGTCGCCGATGAGGGCCAGCACCCCGCCTCGGCGGGCTGTACCAGCGAAGTTGGCGTGGCGGATGGCGTCGCCGGCGCGTTCCAGCCCCGGGGCCTTGCCGTACCAGTATCCGGCCACACCATCCACGTTGGCGGTGGCCATGGTGGACACCAACTGGCTGCCAGCAACAGCAGTGGCGGCCAGTTCCTCGTTGAGGCCGGGCCACAACTTGATCCGCAAACTGGCCAGCAATTCGGCGTTGGCCAGCAGTTCGCGATCGAAGCCGCCCAGTGGCGACCCCTGGTATCCGGACACGAATGCCGCAGTGTTCCAACCCGAGCGTCGATCGGCGCGCATCTGGTCCACCGGTACCCGGGCCAAGGCCTGGATGCCACTCACCAGCACCTCGCCGTGCTCGGCGGCGTACCGGTCGGCAAGCGTATAGGTGGCGTCGGGGGTGATCGGCATGGTTGCATCCTGACGGGTCGGATTGGCGTCGACCGGTGTATTGTTCCGGTGAGTGGACAGTTGGGTTGCGTTGACGGGGTGGCGCGCTGACAGTCTGGCAAAGCCGATGAACGAGGGGGAATCGCTCATGATGAGGTCCAACATGGGCGATGTGCTTGCTCGACGTGCTGCCCGAAATCCCACCGCCGAGGCGGTGGTCGACGTCACCACTGGCCAGCGTCTCAGCTTTGCGGCGCTTGACCTGCGGACCGATCAGTTGGCCAACGTCCTCTGTGGCCTGGCGGTGCAACACGGTGACCGGGTGGCGGTGTTGCTGCCCAACGGGGTGGAGTTCATCGAGTGTTTCTATGGGTCGGCCAAGATTGGCGCAATTGTGGTGCTGTTGACTGGCGGTTGAGGGCCGACGAGTTGGGGGACCACCCAGGTGAAGCGTTGGCTGCAGGTAGGCACCTCGGCTGAATGTGCGGCCTTTGCCGTGCGTTACGAGGAATTGGTGGCGGCCTCGCTGAGTACTGCACCCTGCCATCGAGGTCGGTGGTGACGACGTGCTGTGCCTGTGTTACTCGTCGGGCACCACCGGCCGCCCGAAGGGAGCGATGCTGACGCATGAGGGCCAGATGTGGGCAGTGTTTTCCAATCTTGGATCCTCCGAAGATTTCACGCTGGCGGGCCGCTATTTGATGGTGATGCCGATGTTTCATCTCGGTGGCCTGCTGCCGCTCGAAGTGGCCATGTTCGGTGGCACCACGGTGGTGATCATGAAGGGCTTTGACCCAAACGCCGTCTGGGAAGTGGTGGCCAAGGAGCAAATCACCAGTGGCCTCGTGGTGCCGGCGATGCTCAATGCCATGCTCGCCGTGTACGACCCGGCCCGTCACGACCACACGTCCATCCGCAACCTGTGGTGCGCGGCGGCACCATTGCCCATCACGTTGATCGAGCAGTGCCTGGACAAGGGCATCGGGCTGTTGTAGACATACGGGCTCACCGAATGCGGGGGATCCGGCACCATACTCGGCCACGCCGACGCTCACCGAAAAGTAGGGTCGTCGGGTACGTCGTATCTGCTCACCGATGTGCGCATCGCCCGACCTGATGGCAGTACCTGTGACCCGGATGAGGCCGGTGAGTTGTTGGTGCGGGCGCGCCATGTGATGAAAGGGGTACTGAACAATTCAGTGGCCACGGCGGCAGCCATTGTGGACGACTGGCTGCATACCGGTGACGTGGCCACCATGGACGATGAGGGGTTCGTGACCATCTGCGACCGCATCAAGGACATGATCATCAGTGGGGGAGAGAACGTGTATCCGGCCGAAATCGAGAATGTGATTCTGGCTCATCCAGGTGTGCGTGAGGTGGCGGTGGTGGCGCAACCGTCTGCTCGTTGGGGTGAGTCGCCGTTGGCGGTAGTGGTGCGTTCCGATGATGCTCTGCGCGCAGATGATGTGCTGGTGTGGTGGGATGGCAAGCTGGCGCGTTTCAAGTTGCCTAGGGCGGTGGAGTTTTTGACCGAGATCCCCCGCAACGCATCCGGTAAGGCGCTGAAGCGAATTCTGCGTGACCGTTTCCCCGGTGACCCCAACGGCCTTACGCATCGCTGATTTCAAGTGGGCCGTTGGGGCCTCGGATGAGGTGTTCGTCGGCCGTGTGGATGTGGTGGTGGTCACCGGTGCAGATGAGTGTGAGGTCCTCGATGTTGGTGAGTCCGCCGTTGTTCCATTCGGTGAGGTGGTGGACCTCGCACCATTCATAGGGTTTGGTGCAGCGTTGGTATTGGCAGTGCCGATCGCGGGCGATGACGGCTAAACGTTGGGTGTGTGAGGCCAATCTTCGGTTGCGACCGAAACGTAGGATCTCTCCCTTGGTTCCGAGCACACAGCCGTAGAGGTCGGCGTTACCGGCGAGGCGCCACGCATCCACCACCGGAATCGGTCCTTGGCCCACCACTTCGGCTCGGGCCGCCCCGTCGTGGGGGTCGAGGGTCACGGTGACGATGACAGCCGGGCGGCACCGGTGACCCGGACCGGCCGGGCC
>JANYHQ010000546.1 GCA_025358985.1 Acidimicrobiales bacterium | reverse complement strand
CCGGGGCGGCCATCGTTGACGCTCACGGCCGAGACCTGCTGGCCATGGATCCATCGGCGCGTCGGACCCCGGTGGCGGCCTCGTCAGCGGCAGTGTTGGGCGACGCGGTGGCGGCACGGATCGCATGAACAATTTAATTCGCTTGACCGCTAGCGGCCTCAGCGGGAACACTGTTCAAGACAGCCGCGCCGGGCGTCGTGAGTTCAACACGGAGGTGATTCACATGGAACAAGCACTCAGCACTCAGATCATTGCTGCTATGCCCACATATCGACGCACTGCGTCGCCGTCCCTGTCGACCACCACCGCAGTGCTCGTAGTTAAGGCACATGAAGGTCTTACGGCAGGCAATGAGTGCGCAGACGCAACAAAGCGGCCTTTTGGTCGAGGTGGTCCTCCACTCGGGTAACAACCCGAACAGAGAAACCCACTCGCTCGACCTGAGGCCGCCGGTACCCACCGGCGGCCTTCTTCTTTTCCCCGATCACCCCTGATCCCCGGATCACCGAACAAGGAGTACGGCGAGATGATCGCCCAAGAACTATTGCTCACCTCCATCGATCCAGTGGTAGTAGCCCGTGGCCGTTGCGCAGACGGCGCGGGAACGTTGGCCTCACTGTTCTTCTCCGAAGACCTCAGCGAAATTGCCCAGGCCAAGGCAATGTGTGCCAATTGCGATGTGAAGGACCGTTGCTTCGACGGTGCCCGTGTACGGCGTGAGCCGTGGGGCGTATGGGGCGGCGAATTGTTCCTCAACGGAAAGGTGATGTCGGCCAAGCGCCGTAGGGGCCGTCCACCCAAGATCCGTCGCAATGACGACATCTTCGATGAGCTCGGCCAGGTCATCTCGGCCTGACGCCAAACCCGACACCAAACCCGACAAGAACGGGTCAGATCCCAAATATTGTTTGGGAAAAGTGGCTATATGCCACTCTTCCCAAACAAAAACGCCCGTCTGACCCATTCTTGTTTGGGGGGATGGGCACCACCGCTCGGATCTCCGGTTGTCATTGGTGGAGTCAACACCCAACCGCTGTCCGGGGTCGTCAGTGCCACACCCGGCCGGGTGCACCGACGGTGCGACCGGACAGTGAGCCGGCCGGGTGACTCCTTATGGGCCTCCGACTCGACATCAGCCCCATCTGACGCTTCAAGCGGGGCTGATGTCGGGACGCAGGATGGCTGCTACTCCCATGAGGGCCACCTCGATGTCTTCTGCTTCGGGTAATCCACTCACCGCCACCGCCCCCACACACTGGCCGTCCACCATCACCGGTACTCCGCCGCCCCAACCAATGAATCGGGGGTCCCCGAAGTAGGCGATGTCGAAGCCGTGCTGGGGGTGGCGTACCCGTTTGCCGATTTCGCTCGACGCAATACGCTCCCGGGCGGCGGTGAATGCCTTGTTGGTGGCGATGGTGACGGAACTCAGCGGGCTGGCATCCATCCGCAAGAGAGCAATGAGCTCGCCATGAGCGTCGGACACCACCATGACCCCGGCCAGTGAGCGACGCTCGATCTCAGCCACCATCACGGCAACGGCCAACTGGGCTTCGTGGTGGCTGATGGTGAGGGCAGAGTTCATCACCTGATCCTGCCTCGGACGGAGGTCGGTCGGGATACGATCACCACCGTTCGCCGGAGACCACTTCATCCGGACCGTTAGCTCAGTTGGTAGAGCGCCGCCTTTACATGGCGGATGTCGGGGGTTCGAGTCCCTCACGGTCCACGACGAAGAGTAGTTCGCTCCCCCTGCTAGATGCGTTGTCGGAGGCGGTTATCGAGGGCGTGGCCGGGGGGTTCGACGTGAACGGTCAGCGACGATCTACTCATGGAGATTGTGAATTCGTCGAAGAATCCGATCTGTCCAAGGATAACGAAGAACTCTGCGTCCCATGGATCGATGAAGCCGACTTCTGTATGCCATTCGACGAAGTCACCCCCGCCGTGTTCTTGAGGTACTCGAAATCCCAGCCCTCTTCAGGGAGTTCAGCCAAGACCGACTCGTAGAGGTGCGTCGACTTCAGGCACACGAAGCACCATTGCATCGCTGATCCCCAGAGACCTCACAATTAGCATCAGCTCTTCGAAGGAGTTGGCGGACGCGACGACGTGGTCGGTCGTCATGTCAATTGCCACAACCTTGCCCTCGAAGCCTTCAACATGAAGTACTCGCCCTTGCATGCGAGCACTCTACGACTGAGTGAGTCCGAGTGGTCACGCATTACTGTCCACGACGTGTTGATGGGGGTTCTTGAGATGGCGGCGACTGCGGGTGAAGAACATCCAGCCAATGGCCATCACCAACCAGCAACTGATGGCCCGGTAGGTGAGGGCTGCAGGAAACGCATATGTACTGGTCATTCCTCCCCGAATGAGAGCGGCGGCGATGGCCACCTCAACAATGCCGATCCCGGCGGGGGTAATGCCGATGGCGGCCGCGCCAACGCCGGTTGCGTAGATGGCAAACAGGAATCGCCATGGCACCGGCTGTCCGAAAGCGGCAATCACCGCACCCAGGCACGCGGCATCGAGCAGCCAGTTCATGGTGGCGAAATACAACACCTTGACGCCTGCGAACCGCGAGAAATGGTGGACTGCAAACTGATTCACCAGACGCGCAGCGGTCTCATAGGGATTCTGGGGGCGACCGATGATTTTCCACGAAATCCGAAGTACTGCGCCCAAGAAATGAGCCACCTGCGCCCGTAATACGGGCCGCCGCACGCTGAGCAGCACCAACGCCACCGGCACCGTGCCAATGAGCGTTGTGGCCACTCCTGCAGTAGCGGCCGCCCCGCTACCGGACAGTACGGCGCCGGTGGCCGTGATCACCGCAAACGCCAGCGTCGAGATGATCCCCGTGGTCATCAGTGTCCATGCCACAAGGCCCGAATCGGCACCTTCATGGCGAAACTCGGCAATGGTGTTGGCGGTTGCCGCGGCTGACCCCCCGACGGGCACAGTCACCGACACGGCGTTACTGGCATAGGTGATACGTAGTGCTTGCCACAAGGTCATACGAATGCCACCCGTTGCCAATGCGAGGCGTTGTACACGGGCGAAGGAGGCCATTGAACCAAACTCAAATGCGATAGAAATGACTAGCCAAATGGGGTGGTCAATGGTAAATGAGACACCCGTTGATCGCATCAAAAGCACCGCCAACATCGCAACAATAGCGAGGATGACGACGATCTCGATGACGCGGCGTCGACGGCGACGATGGATGCCGATGAGCTCACCGTGAGGAAGGTGGCACGACAACCCGGTCATGACGCGGCGGCGTTCATGCGGGTTCGAACCAAGCGCGACGCAGGTCCACAAGCCGGTCCGTGTGATTCGGTAGAACCGGTTCCATTGTCATGTCCAGTCGATAGTAGAGGGGTCCAACGATTGCCAGAACGAGATAGAAACTCTGTTGCTGGCAGGTACGCTTGCGCCTGTGGAGGACACGTGGACCGGCTCACCCAAGGAAGAGACGCGCGTGACTGATGTACACCAACGTGGCCTTGAACTCGTTGACTTGTTGCTGCTGACAGACGCCCTTCCGCCATTACGACATCGACAACTGGCAATGCCCCCATTCCGGGACCTTTGTGGCCGTCACTGAGCCATCGCTGGTCGACAAGATCATTGAAGTGCACGCCGCGCTTGACCTCGTCGGCGTTGGCCATGCATTCGGTGGTGCTTTGGCACTGGCGACATTGCCGCAATGGCGGAGTCTGGGGCGCTCGACCCGAGTGGAGCGGCTCCGTGAGGTCATCGCAGCCTCTGGTTAGATGCGCTCCAACTCCTTGCGATCAAACAGGGGGGTGACACCGAACTCCGTGAGATCGGCATCGAGCTGAGCATCATCAACTGCAGTCACTGCCTCGGCCGCCGCCAACACGGCGGGCAAGAGGCGGGCATCGCTGGTGGTGTTGAGAAACAACTGTTGGTTGCCCAGTATGTAGTGCACAGCGCGGGTGATGGCGGCGGCGTCGGTCAACGGCTCGTACCAACTGAAATGTCCAGCGGTGCCGTTGTCCCAGCGGCGTCGAGCGATGGCCTTGATGGTTTGCACCGCCACTTGTCGATCTGCGCACAGAGCCGTAAGGGCTTCCACGTCGGCGCGGTACTCGGCGTCTTGTAGCAGTACATAGCTGTAAGGCAGCAACACCGAATCGAACGGGAACCGTTCCAAGCTGCGCAGGTGCATACCGGCGATGCGCAGGCCATGCCCGGTGACCCCGATATGGCGCACGAGACCCTCGTCACGAGCTTTGGCCAAGGCCTCAATTGCGCCGCCCGGACCATGGGCCACATCCCACTCATCAGGTTCCACCAAATTGTGTAACTGGATGAGGTCCACGTGGTCCACGCCAAGGCGGGTGAGGGATCGCTCCAATTCCGCTCGGGCCCCGTCACCGGTACGTTCACCCGTCTTGGTGGCCAGGAAGAAGTCCTTTCGGTGCTGTACCAGCCACGGTGCCAACCTCAGCTCCGAGTCGCCGTATGACGCAGCCGTGTCAAGGTGGTTGACGCCATGCTGCAACAACAACGTCAGTATGGCGTCGGCCTTCTCTTGGCCCATACTGCCCAGGGCGGCGGCGCCGAAGATGACCCGGCTCGATGCGTGGCCGGTACGGCCGAAGAGGTGCGTGTCGATCATGGTCTCACCATACCCAGTGTGACCGCCAACAATTCAGACGGGCTCCAGTCGAAAGTCGTCCATGTCGGGACGATGGGTCATGGTCCAGTAGTCAACGAGACGGAACGGCATGGGCGACACCACCCGGCCGTGCTTGTTGCGATAGTATGTGGACATACCAGGATGGGTCCAGATGAGATCCTCATGGAGTTCATCCACCCGATGGACGAACTCTTCATAGGCATCCGTACGGCACTCGATGGCCGCCACATCGTGTTCCACCATTTCCACCAGACAACCGGTGATGTAGCGGACCTGACACTCAGCCAGGAAGAAGGCGCTTCCCCCATGACCGGCGTTGGTATTTGGGCCGTACATGCAGAAGAAGTTGGGAAATCCCGGCACGGTGATGCCCAGATATGCCGCAGGGTTGTCATCGGCCCACGCCTCGGCCAAGGTGTGGCCATCGAGCCCGGTGATGCCCAGCCGAGCGGCCAAATCGGTGACCCGAAATCCCGTGGCCAGTATCAACACATCAGCGCAGCGGTGGGTTCCATCGGTGGTGACGACGCCATCAGCCTCGATGTGATCGATGGCCGTGGTGACCAGTTCCACCCCCGGCTTCAGTAGTGCCTTGAACCATCCCTTGTCGAGCAGAATCCGTTTGCCGTATGGGGGATACGCGGGGAGGCAGGCGTCGAACAGTCCCGGTCTACTGGCCAACTCGGTCCGCATGTAGTCCGTCATCTCCACCCGGTGACGGTCATTGACCCGGTTCAACGAACGCATGGGATGTGGCCAATCAGGGTCCTTTTTGAGGAAGCGGAGCAGACCGTCGCCATACCGCCAGAACAGAGTAAAACGGTTCCAAGACGCATAATACGGCACGTTTTCCAGTAGCCAAGTGGTGCCCGGCTTTACTTGGTCATTGTACTCGGGGAGAGGCCTCACCCACTGCGGTGATCGTTGATAGATGCTCAGTGCACTTACATCATCAGCAATGGTGGGAACAGTTTGCATAGACGAGGCACCGGTGCCCACGATGGCCACGTTCTTGCCACGAACATCGGCTGTCTTGGGCCACCGCGCCGTGTGGAACACCTCACCGGTGAAGTTCTCCAGACCTTTGATATGCACTGGCGCAGGCTGGTTGAAATGGCCAATGGCACTCACCAGCACGGACGCCTGCAGCTCAGTAGTGCCGGCGGCGGTGCGGATGGTGGCTGTCCACAGGCGGGTGTCCTTGTCCCATACTGCGCCGACGAGTTCGGTATCGAAACGGATGTTGGATCGCACCCCGAAGTCAGTGGCGCAACGTTCAACATAGGACTGCAATTCGTCACGGGGAGAGAAATAGTGCTTCCACCCATGGTTGGGAGCGTAGGAGTACGAATAGAAATGATTGGGCGTGTCCACGCCACACCCGGGGTAACGATTCTCGAACCAGGTGCCCCCCACTTCCGGATTTTTCTCCACCACCGTGTAGTCGATGCCTAGTTGTTTCAGTTTGACGGCGAGACCCAATCCGGAGATACCCGCACCGACGATGAGTACGGACATGCTCGACACACCACTGGGATCCGGTGACACGCCCCACGACACGTCACCGGAAGAGAAGCCCATGTCTTCGCGCATCATTGGCACATACTCTGGGGCCACCTGTTCGCCCAGGCAAACACTCATCATGTGGCCCACCAATTCCGGACCGGGGTCGTCGAGGACAGGTACGGGTGCACCGTTGGTCAACAACGCCACCACAGTGCCGCGGATCTCAGCCTGGATCTCGGGAGTGAATCCGGCGGCCGGGTCGGCGATGAGGCGCACGTCGCGGGCTGGGAGGTAAGGCGCTTCGATCCAGCGGCGATCGCCGGTGAGGTGCACCAGACACATCAGCAGCACCCGCAGATCGGCGTCGGCCACGGCGGCCTGCAACTCGTCCAGGTCGGGTTTGGGAGGACGTGCGTTGGTGGTGCTGGCCATATGTGCAATCTAGGTCACGAGTAGTGGTGGGGGACAGGTGGCTGCTGTGGAAGGCTCATTGGGTGACTGTTTTCAGCCCGGCGCGAACGGAGACGACGGGCGCGCCCATGCTGTCATCGGTGATGGCGTTGGGCGCCGGGGTGGTGTGGAGTTTGGGTGCGTTGACGGCGCGACTGGCGGTTCACACCAACGCATGGCAGTACCTCATTTGGCGGTCTGTTGGCATCATCGTGGTCATCGAATTCCTTTCGGTGCGTACTCGTGGTCTCGCCGTCACTGGGTCGGTTCTGCGACGGGCGTACACCTCGGGGTGGGTGATGTTGGTGGCATGCGGGTCTCTGCTGGTGGCCTCATTGGGATTTGTCTATGCGCTGAAAAACACCACGGCAGCCAATGCGGCATTCCTGGCCTCCATCACTCCACTCATTGCCGTGATCCTGGCGCGATTGGTGTTGGGGGAGCGGCTGACTGGCGTCACCATCGGTGCCATTGCAGTGGCGTTCATCGGTCTGGTGATTACCGTGGCGGCCGATGTTGGGGTGGGAAACATGCGTGGCAATGTGGCCGCCGTGCTCTCCTCGGTGGGGTTTGCGGCGTATACCGTATGTGTACGTTCTGATCCGCATCGCGACTGGTCGCCGGTGATGCCAGGGTACGCGTCGATGATGATTGTGCTGTGTGGGCTGGTATGTGCGGTGACCGGCCATACGGTGTTTCCTCCAGGGGCAGATATTGGCTGGGCACTGGTGCACGGGGGCATCCTCATCGTGGTCGGTACGCTCCTGTTCAATGCGGCGTCTCGTAGCGTTCCGGCCGTGGCCATGACCGTGTTGGCCCAAACCGAGACGGTGTTCGTGCCGCTGTGGATTTTCTTGCGCTTCGATGAGACGCCGAAGGCGGCCACCCTGGTGGGAGGGGCGGTGATTCTGGCGGCCGTGCTGGGTAAGACAGTGCTGGACGCTCGCCCTTCCCGGTGAACCCGTCGCAATATTGCTTGGCCGACGACGAATTTTGCTACGAGACGAGAGGGTCAAAGGGGGTCTCAGGTGAACCCGTAGCAAAATTGCGTGGCTGGCGGCGAGTTTTGCTACGAGATGGGGCGGTCAAAGGGGGTTTCGGGTGAACCCGTCGTAAAATTGCGTGGCCGGTGACGAGTTTTGCTACGAGATGGGGCGGTCGCAAAATTCGGAGGGGTGCGGAGGGGCTGGGCAGGGGCTCGGGACCTGGGTTTGTTCCCATTCACTCCATGTGATGGCATCAGGCCCATGAGTGCCATCAACGAAGTAGCCGACCTTGTCGTGGAATCAGGGGTGGCAGTTCTCACCATCAACTCCCCTCCGGTCAACGCCCTCAGCTTCAACGTACGAGACGGGTTGTACAACGGGTTGCAGGCGGCCATCGCTGATGATGCGGCCAAGGCCATCGTGGTGATCTGCGCCGGGCGTACGTTCATCGCCGGGGCCGACATCACCGAGTTCGGGGGTGCCGCCAAGGGAGCCAGCCTGTTCGATGTCCAGCACCTGATGGAGGACTCACCCAAACCGGTGATCGCCGCCATCCACGGCACTGCACTTGGCGGTGGACTGGAAGTGGCCCTGTGCGCCCACTACCGGATTGCCGTACCCAGTGCCAAGTGCGGGTTGCCGGAGGTGAAGCTCGGGCTCCTCCCCGGGGCGGGCGGCACGCAGCGTTTGCCCCGAATCGTGGGGGTCGAGAAGGCCCTGGACATGATGACCAGCGGTGAACACGTGCCCGCCGACCAGTGTTTGGCTATGGGCCTGGTTGACGAACTGGCCGCCGAGGCCAGCCTGCGCGCCGATGCCATCGCATACGCCGAGCGCATCGTGGCCGAGGCAAAGCCGTTGAGGAAGGTCCGTGAAAACAACGACAAAGTGGCTGCGGCCAAGGACAAGCCGGAAATCTTTGCTGCCTTCCGGGCCGCCAACGCCCGCAAGTTTCGGGGATTTCAGGCCCCGGAAAGCATCATCAAATGTGTGGAGGCGGCCGCCAACCTCCCCTTCGACGAGGGTATGAAGGTGGAGCGGACCCTCTTCACCGAATTGGTCATGGGAGATCAATCTGCGGCGCAGCGCTATGTGTTCTTCGCTGAACGTCAGGTGTGGAAGATCCCCGGCGTCCCCGCCGACACTCCCACCATCCCCATCAACCAGGTGGGCATCGTGGGAGCGGGCACCATGGGCGGCGGTATTGCCATGAATTTCGTCAACGCTGGCATCCCCGTCACCATCGTGGACACCAGCCAGGAGGCACTGGATCGTGGCCTTGGCGTGGTGCGGGGCAACTACGAACGCAGTGCCCGCAACGGCCGCTTTCCATTGGCGGACGTGGA
>JANYHQ010000527.1 GCA_025358985.1 Acidimicrobiales bacterium | reverse complement strand
TCTCGACCTGCGTCGTTCGCGTTCGCCCGCTCCATCGTGTCAGTCACGGTACCTCGAGGCTCATCGGTCACCATTCCCGTCGCCCTCAGCATGGAACCAGGGTTTGTAGGGGCGGTAATGCTGTCGGCCACCGTTCCGGCTGGAGTCACCATCTCCTTTGACCCCAATCCGGCTCGGGATATTGCCGTGGCCACGCTGACGGTGCTGAGCGGCGAAGGCTTGCTGCCGATCATCACCATCGTGGGTTCATCGGGCGCGGCTGTACGCACCATGTCATTGGTGGTGTTGGTGCCTGCTCCCGTGGTGGCCGTGGTGCCGCCAGCCGTGGTGGGGGCAGGGTTTGCTCTCGGAGTTGCTCAGCCTTCGGTGGGGTTGACGCGCGATGGAGCCATTGGCTCGTATCTCATCTCCATCGCCCGAGACAGCAATTTTACCGGCCCCGTTGCCATGTCGGTGGTGAGTGTCATCCCTGATGGCATCGTGGTCAGCTTCAGCGCCAATCCCACCAGCGGACCCGACATCAGCGTGTTCGTGCGGGCCACCGGTACGGCGTCCATTGGCTCATTGCCCATCACCGTGTTGGGTACCGGGGCGGCGGGCAGCGTCAGCATCACCTTGATAGTGCGGGTGGTGTGATTTGGTGCTAGCTCAGTCATCGTGATGCTCGCGATGTACGAGCGCCCATCGCAGTGCCAGCCCCAAGCCGGCCGCGCCCACCAACGCCGTCAGCGCCGGCATCGCCCATCCGCCATTGGCGGCTCGGGGTGTCGATGGCGGCCGCGCCGCTACATCCACCGAGGCGCTTGACGCGACAGTGGTTGGGCGAAGGGCACGGGTGCCGAGCAACGCCGTAGATGGAATAACGGGGGCCGGCGTCGACACCACGGTGGTGGCGGAAGGGTCAGCCGTGAGCACCTGGGTTTGGGCGTCGAGGATCTGTCCGAAACCGGTTGGCAATTCAGACGTCGGGTCGACCGGCGCAAGGTCCGCAGGAGCAGTGTCCGACACCCCGGTGCGCAGTGTGAAATTGGTCGATCGCAATCCCAATGCTGCGTCGAAGGCCGGACCGGCGATGTGGCGAGAGCCAGCAGTGCCGTCGATGGTGATCTCTACCGCCCGCCCCGACGGTCCCACCTGCGTCACGCTCACGGATTGCACCGTACCGGCGTAGCCGAAGCGTCGACCGAGTTGATCCAAGGTCACCTGAACCGTCCACGCCTTCAGGTCCCCGGTTGGATACACGCCCGCTTGGAGATAGGGCACCGAGCGCGATGTGGGCCCGAACACTTCCGTGGGATCGGCAATGGTGCCTCCCCCGCTGGCCGAATAGAACGTCAACGCCAGTTGCGCTTTATACGTGACCACCTTGGCGGCGGTGGCTTTCACGGCGGCGTCCATGGCGGGGTATTCGGCCTGAGCCCCCAAATACACCTGACAGCGCTGGGTCGGGCATACCTCGCCGCTCAATTCCATGGTGCGTAACGCAAAGGTTCGGGCCGCAATGGTCTGGGCCTGGAGGGCGGCCGCTGGCCACCTGGGGTCGAGCACCTCGCCCATACCTCTCAGGTATTGCTCCACGTCAACGGCATTGACCACTTTCAGGCCATTACCGATCGCCGTGATCTCCATCTGGCCGCGGTATCGCTTGGCGCCTACCGTGAGTACCTCACCACCGGTGGGCGTAGCCATCAGTTGAGCGCCCGTGACAATGGGGGCCGCCGGGGCTGTGGAGGGCTGAACGGAATCCGTTGATGCCGTGGTTGAGGTCGCCGCGGATGGGGCAATGCTGCTGGTCACCGTCGATTCTGAAGCGCGACCGCTGGTGGGTGTGGATGTGGTGGTGTCGGTTCCTCCGGTCGCCTCGGGCAGGGCCTCCACGGCAGTGGGGGGCACGGCACTGGTGGTGGTGACCGAGGTGCTGGTGGGTGCCGCAAGCTCGGGTGTCACGTCGGCGAGGAGGCGCACCGGCACACGTACCGAGCCATCCGACAGCGCCAATACCTGCGTGCCGGGCTCGGCCGCCTCCGCCAGGGCGGCGCTCACGACGCCTGCGTCGGCCGTGAAACGGACCCGACCGCCGACGCTCACCTTCAGTGTGCCCACGCTGCCCCCCGCCGGGAACAACACCGTCACTTCCCGAGCCGCCAGGAGGGGTACTCGTACGGTGCCGCCCCGCTTGGCCAGCGCAGTGCCCGGATAGAACAATTTCAAGATTTCGGCCGCGCTACGCCCACTCTTGCCCATCCAGTAAGCACCGTCTTGGGCCATACCCACGCCGTGTCCAAATCCGCGGCCCTCCACTACCACCACGCTGGTAGCCGCCGGGGACGCCACTGCGCCAGACACCAGTACGCAAGCGACCGCGCCGAGGAGTGCAACAACGCGGTGCGGGCGAAATACCGGTGGCACCATGATCCTCACAGTCTGGTCGTTGTGGCCGACCTGATTGACGGTATGCGTTGTTACGCTGATCTCCATGCCTGAAGCGTTGTCCCCCTCCGTTGGTCTGGGTGTACTACACCTGTTCATGCGGGTCACCCCCACCCTCGACACCGAGGCAGCGGCGGCGGCGGTGAAATCGGCGCAGGCCGATGACCTACAGGTGATCACGTTTGCGGTTCTCGGCCACAAGGCTGACGTGGGGATCATGGCGCTGGGTCACGACCTGTGGCGGCTACGGCGGTTACAGGCTGAGCTGTGCGCAGCGGGGCTGGAGTTGGCGGATTCCTACGTGTCCATGACCGAAGTGTCCGAGTACAGCAAGGGTATGCCGGAGGCCATGCTCACGGCCCGCCTCTACCCGCAGCTACCACCTGAAGGTATGCGCGCTGTGTGTTTTTATCCCATGTCGAAACGCCGTGGGGTGGGCAGCGATGATGGCAATTGGTTCACGCTGGCCTTCGACGATCGCCAACGCCTCATGCAGGAGCACGGTACCTCGGGGCGCAAATTCGCAGGACGCATTGTGCAACTCATCACCGGTTCTGCCGGCCTTGACGATTTCGAATGGGGGGTCACACTGTTCGCCAAGGACCCTGCCGACCTCAAGGAGGTGGTGTACACCATGCGCTTTGATGAGGCTTCGGCCGTATACGCCGAGTTCGGGGCGTTTGTCACCGGGCTTATCGGCGACGTCGGTGAAGTGCTCACTCAGGTGGCTCGATGACGGTGTCCGCCAGTCCCGCAGCCATCGTCACGCACTCCCCGCTTTACACCGTGTTGAACGGTTTGGGATCGGTGGTGGTGGCATTCAGCGGCGGTACCGATTCTGCGTATCTCGCATGGTCGGCATTGGCCACTCTCGGGGCCTCCAATGTGCTGGCCGTCACGGCCGTTTCTGCCTCGTTGGCCGAGGGGGAACGTGAGCATTGCCAGGCCCTCGCCGAGTCGTGGGGATTGCCATGGATGGCGGTCGACACCGATGAGTTGACCAACCCCGAGTACCTGGCCAATGGGGGAGACCGGTGCTATTGGTGCAAGGCGGAGTTGATGGATGCCATTGAGCCACTGGCGCAATCCCGTGGGGCCACGGCCGTGCTCGGTGTCAACGTGGACGATCTCGGTGAGCATCGGCCCGGTCAGGGTGCGGCCAAGGAGCGTGGTGCTCGATTCCCACTGGTGGAGGCGGGGCTCACCAAATCAATGATCCGAGAGCAATCCCGAGCGGCCGGTTTGTCCACCTGGGATCGTCCGGCCGCAGCCTGTTTGGCGTCGCGCATTCCATACGGAACACCCGTGTCCATTGGGGTGCTGTCTCGCGTGGACCGCGCCGAGGCCGCGCTGCACCGATGTGGTCTGCGTCAAGTGCGGGTTCGTCATTACGGCGATACCGCACGCATCGAGGTGGAGTTGACCGAGTTGACTCAGGTCATGGCCCAGCGTGCCGCAATCGTAAGCGCGCTGAAGAGTGTGGGGTATCGCTATGTCACGCTGGACCTGGAGGGCTTCCGTAGCGGCAACCTGAATCAGGCGCTGTAACACTCCTACATGGGCCTGTGCTCGTCCGCT
>JANYHQ010000337.1 GCA_025358985.1 Acidimicrobiales bacterium | reverse complement strand
TCGTAATATCACTGCCCCTGGTCATGATGATCTGGTCGAAATTGGCTTTTGGCTGGACAAATAACAGCGCCCCGACCATCGCAACCAGGCCAAGGGCCAGGATACTGGGGCCGGCCAACCCGCCGCCGTAGGCGCCCAGAGCTATGACGGCGGCACCGAGACCCACTGCTTCGGTGATGGGGGGCGTGCCCGCTTCGAACTTGTGGGGCAATTCTGCGGTGGTGAAGCCACCGAGGCGAACATCGGAAATCATGGATCCGCCTCCCAAGAACGGGGGCATGGCATCGAGCAGCGCCTCGCGACCCCACAGCACACCTATGCCAGTGGGACCGCACAACTTGTGTCCCGAGAACGCCATGAAATCGGCACCCATGGCCACCACGTCGGTGACGTTGTGGGGCACTGACTGACACCCATCCACGATGGCAATGGCGCCTGCGGCATGGGCCGCATCACACAACAATCGAACCGGGTTGATGGTGCCCAATACGTTGGACATGGCGGTGAACGAAAACGCTTTGACCCCGTCGAGCAACCGGGTGAGATCGCTGAGGTCCAGTTGCCCGTCTGGGGTCAGCGGTAGCCAGCGGATGTCGATTCCGCGCTCGGCCGCCAGCATTTGCCAGGGAACGATGTTGGCGTGATGCTCCATATGGGTGAGCAGCACCGCATCGCCGGGACCCATGTTGGCCCGGGCCCACGAATACACCACCAGGTTGAGGGCTTCGGTGGCGTTCTTGGTGAACACCACTTCCTGCTCCCGCTGGGCGCCGATGAAGTTCTTGACCTTGGTGCGCGCCCCTTCGTATGCGTCCGTAGCTTCCACTGCCAGTGTGTAAGCGCTCCGGTTGATGGGAGCATACGAATGCTCCATGAAACAGCTCATGGCATCAATGACGGCCCGCGGCTTTTGGGTAGAGTTGGCGGAGTCCAAATACACCATGCGCTTGCCGTTAATCATGCGCTCAAAGATGGGGAAGTCCTGGCGGACCTTGGCTGCGTTAAAGCTCATCTGGTCAACACTCATCTGAATGCCTCGTATCCGTGTGATTCCAACTGCTTCGCTAATTCCGGACCACCTGATGCCACGATGGCGCCGTCGATGAGGATATGGATGTAATCCGGCGTGAGATAGTCCAGCAGGCGTTGGTAGTGGGTGATGAGCAGTACTCCCAATTGCGGACGGTCACGACGTACCTCTTGTACCCCTTTGGCCACTACCCGCAACGCGTCGATGTCCAAACCGGAATCGGTTTCATCGAGGATGGCAAAATCCGGTTCCAGGATGGCCATTTGGAGGATTTCGTTGCGCTTCTTCTCGCCGCCTGAAAATCCCTCATTGAGGTACCGGTCGGCGAACGCCGGATCCATCTCCAACCGGGCCATCCACTCCCGAATGCTCAGGCGTAACTCGAGGGTGGACAGCTCCAAACCCTTGCGGGCCGACAACGCCTGGCGCAAGAAGTTGATGACCGTAACCCCGGGGATCTCTTCGGGGTACTGAAATGCCAGGAACATTCCGGATTTGGCCCTGGCGTCGGTGGCCCAGTCCGTGATGTCGTCGCCCCGGAAACGCACGGTGCCGGAGTCCACGGAGTACGCCTCGTTGCCCAAGAGCGCATTGGCCAGCGTTGATTTACCAGAGCCGTTGGGACCCATGATGGCATGCACTTCGCCCGTGCCCACCGCAAGGTTGAGGCCCTTGACGATGGGGGTGTCGGCCACGGACACGTGCAGGTCTTGGATCTGGAACAGCGGTGCGGTGGTCACGGCCACCAGTGTACTTTCCACTACGGCCGTAGTGGAAAGTTCTTTGACACCTTTGGTGGGTAGGTTCCCGATGTGCGCCCTCGCCTTGACGTGATCGAGAACAGACATGGCAGAGGCGACGTAGGGCCTCTGGGCCGGGCGGTGGACGCGGGTATTGCCGTGGTGGTGATGTTCGGCACGTTCGTGACGGTGTCGAGGCTTCTCGGGTGGGTGGTGCACCCGGTGGTGGTGCTGTGGCAGGCCGCCCTACCGGTGTCGTTGCTTCCGGTATGGCTGGTGCTGCCGGTGGCTGGCGTCCGGCGACTGCCGGTTCGGGCAGTGGCGGCCCTGCTCCTGTGCACATTCCATGTATTTGCGTTGTATCCGGCCATGGGAACTCGCCGATTACCGGTATGGGCAGGCACGGCTCCCACGATGAAGGTGGTGTCGGCCAACGTGTCGAACCTCAATCGTGACCCTGGAATGGCCGCTGCACTGTTGACGCCAGGCGGTGATGTGTACGTGTTGGTGGAGGTGAGCGCTGTGGTGCGGGCTGATCTGGTGGATCGAGGTTTGTTTGCGGCGTTGCCCTATGTGGCGGAATCAGGTGACCTCGGGGCTGACTCAGTCCTCATCGCCTCGAAGTACCCCCTGACCGATGTGGTGGCGCAACGTATCGGCGGGGTCCCGGTGGTGAGCGCCACGGTGGTGACCGACGCACAAACCCCACTCTCGGGTCGCTCCCTGCGCGTGGTGGCAGCCCATCCCGCCGCTCCCACCAGTTCCGCCCGGCTGAAAGGTTTCAGGGCCTGGATGCGGTGGGCACGGGAGCAGGCCCGCGTCACCACGGGTCCGTTGATCATGGCCGGCGACTTCAACTCGTCCCGGTTTGTGCCCGCCATGGGGGAACTGCTGGCTGCGGGCATGACCGATGCCCATGAGTCGCGGGGCCGGGGATTGACCACGTCTTGGCCAGTGGGTGACTCGTTCCTGGGGCCAGCGTTTCTGCGACTTGACCACATCCTGGTGCGAGGGTCGGTGGTCACCAGATCCGTGCGCGACCTCACCGTGCCCGGGAGCGATCACCGCGCGATCGTGGCCGTCGTGGCTTTGCACTGACTGCGCCAGTGGAAAGATTTGTGGTGATGACCACTGACATCAGAGCACTTACCCACCTCGAAGCCGCCGTGTGGGACCTCGGCCCATTCCTCCCGGAGGGATCCACCGATGCTCGCGCCGGTCTGGTCACACTGCTGGACGACGCCGATGCGTTGTGCCTCACCATCGAAGTGAGGCGAGGCACCATTGCCGATATCGATGCGCCAGCCCTGGCCGCACTCATGGGTTTGGTGGCCGAGGTCGGCGATTGTGTGGGGCGCGCCGCCAGCTACGTGGAACTCGATCACTCCACCGACACCGGTGATGAGGCCCGAGGGGCACTGGTGGCATTGGTACAGGAGCGGGCCACGGCCATCAGCAATCGCATATTGTTTGTTGATCTGGAGTGGGCGGCCTTGGCCGACACACGCGCACGTGAGTTGCTGGCCAGCCCTGAACTGGGGTTCTGCGCTCATCACCTCGAAACGGCGAGAGCGGCGCGGCCCTATTTGCTCAGCGAACCCGAGGAGCGCATTCTGGCCGAAAAGCAGGTGAGTTCCTCGTCGGCGTGGGCCCGCCTCTATGACGAAACGCTCGGAGTACTCACGGTGGAACTGGGCGCCGGTCCGGTGCCCTTCGAGCTGGGTTTCACCCAACTGCAGTCGGCGGACCGCATTGCGCGCAAGCAGGCCGCCGAAGCCATAACCGCG
>JANYHQ010000506.1 GCA_025358985.1 Acidimicrobiales bacterium | reverse complement strand
GAAGCAACGATTGCTTCGGACCCATCGGGAGTACGAATACTCGTAGATGCGCTTACTAATAGTCCGGGTGCTGCCGGTCTTGTCGACCCACTGGCAGCGCCCGCCGAGGCGGGGTTGATTTCTCCAGGGGGCCGGGCGGCGCTGATTCCGGTACGGCTGGATGCACGCAACGATTCGGAGCTCCCAGAATCTGCAGGCAAGGTCATGAAAACTGTCAGTGCTGTGACGCTCCCAGCCGGGGCGGAGGCTGACACTACGGGCGAATGGGCTGTATGGCACGACTTCAATGCTTCCAACGAGCGGGCGCTTCACAAGGCCGAGTTGCTGTCAGGTCTTCCGACGATGATCTTGTTGTTCATCGCCTTCGGTTCGGCCATAGCGGCGGGTCTTCCGTTGCTGCTGGCCGTGGCTGGGATCGCAGTGGGATTCGCAACGCTCCACCTGGCCACGTTCGCCACGCCGATGTCGGTGTGGTCGATGAACTTCTCGATGATGATCGGGCTGGCTGTCGGTATCGATTATTGCCTGTTTATCGTCACGCGTTACCGCGAGGAACGCGCCGACGGCCGTAACGCTACTGATGCCATAGCCGCAACGCTCGCTACCGCAGGTAAAGCCGTGTTTCTCTCTGCGCTCACGGTCGTTCTGTCGCTTGCGGCAATCTTCCTCGTACCTGTCATGGTGTTTCGAGCGATGGCTTTCGGCATGATCCTCTCCGTCATCGCCACTGCGGCAGCCTCACTCACGCTCCTACCCGCCGTTCTCGTGGCGCTTGGCGATCGGGTTCTCACCACTCGTTCGTCGCGTCGCACCGAGCAGAACGGACAAGGGCGATGGGCGAAGTGGACCGCTGCTGCGATGCGCCGCCCAGGGGCAACGCTTGCGGCAGGAATTGGGCTGCTGCTGTTGCTTGCCGGCCCGGCTTTCGGCATGCGACTCGGCATGCCGGCGGCGGCAGTCGTCGACCGAGGTGCGCAGAGTCGTGACGGCTACGACGCCGTGACGGTAGCCTTTGGCCCAGGTGCGGCAGCGCCGTTGCTCGTGACGGTGCCGGCGGCCAACGCATCCCGAGTCGTCGCCATCGTTGGTCGTGATGAAGGCGTCGTGGCGGCACAAGCGGTGACAGGCCCAGCATCGTCGGGCCGTGTCGTCGTGCGTATCGTTCCGACCACGGCAGTTGATGCTGCGGCCACCTCAAAACTCATTCACCGCCTTCGCGCGGAACTTGCCAGCGCAGTACCCTCGGCGCGTCTTGGAGGGCCCGGTGCCCAGAACACGGATTTGACAAGCGCGCTTACCGGCACCGCACCGCTCGCCATCGCGGCGATCATGGCGGTTGCGTTCTTGCTGCTGCTCGTCGTGTTCCGAAGCCCTTTGATCGCAATCACGTCAGTCCTGTTCAACCTCGTTGGGGTAGGCGCAAGCTTCGGATTTGCGTCGCTGGTGTTCCAACACGGCTACGGCGCGTCGCTGCTCGGTATCGAACCTCAAGGATTCGTTGACGCTTGGGCGCCGTTGTTCTTCTTTGCCCTGCTGTTCGGGCTGTCGATGGACTATCAACTGTTCCTACTCGCTGCCATCAAGGAACGCCACGATACGACCGGCGATGCCCGCTTGGCCGTACGGGAGGGCATCGCACGTACCGGCAAGCCAATCACCAGTGCGGCGCTCATCATGATTGTCGTATTCATCGCGTTTGGCGTGACCGGTCCAATCCCACCTACTGAACTGGGCGTCACCCTCGCCCTCGCCGTTCTTCTCGACGCAACCGTGATCCGCATGATGCTCGTGCCATCTCTGCTCGGAATGCTTGGTGAACGGGCATGGCAACTCCCCGCCTGGCTCGACCGTCGCCTCCCACGCATCAAGTTCACGCACTGACCGAACGATGGCGGTCCATCTTGTCGACTCTGCCCACTTCGACCATCTCTCATAAGGAACAACCATGAAATTCTTTCGCTCCTCCTACATTTCCTGCGCATCATGGAGATCGTGACCGTTGCGACGCCGTCCCTCGGTGATCGCACCTACGTGCTCATCGATGGCGACTCGGCGGCCTTCATAGACCCACAACGCGACATCGACCGCATCGAGTCGTTGCTCGAAGAGCGCCATCTGAAATTACAAACGGTCTTCGAAACACATGTGCACAACGACTATGTGACGGGTGGTTTGGAATTGTCGCGTCGACATAAGTGCACCTATGTTTTGTCGGAGGCCGACGACATCACGTTCGAACACACGGGGGCCAACCCCGGTGACATATTCGGTGTTGGGACGCTTCTGGTCATCGTTATCCCTACGCCGGGCCACACTCCAACGCATCTGTCCTATTCGGTGTCGCAACGAGGCGAAACCGTCGCGGTGTTCACGGGAGGCTCGATGCTGTTCGGCACGGTCGGTCGAACCGACTTGATCGGCGACGCTGCAACCGACGAACTCACTCGCGCCCAGTTCCGGTCGGTGCACCGCCTCGCCGATGAACTTCCTCCCGACGTCGCCGTTTACCCGACCCATGGATTGGGCAGCTTCTGCTCGTCTGCGTCGCCAAGCGGTACCGACTCGAGCACCATTGCCGACGAGCGTCGAACCAACGTTGCCCTCAAGACATCCGATGAAGACACGTTTGTTGAGAAGCTCCTCGGCGGACTCGCGGATTATCCGCGCTACTACGCGTACATGGCACCGATCAACCGGTCGGGTCCTGCGCCGGTGGACCTGACTCTCCCGGCCGAGGTTGATCCTGTCGAGATCCGTCGACGTATCCATGCGGGACAGTGGGTGGTGGACCTTCGAGCCCGGACTGCGTTTGCTCGTGGCCATCTTGCGGGAACCGTGAACCTTGCCGTGAGCGATTCGTTCGCCACGTACCTCGGGTGGACCATTGCGTGGGCCACGCCCGTGACCCTTGTCGGTGACACATCCGATGAAGTGGCCGAGGCCCAACGACAAATGGTCCGTATCGGAATTGATCGTCCGGCCGGGGCGGCCAGCGGTGGTCTGGATACGTGGGCGGCGGGTGGTGACATTCGTTCGTACCGAACTGCCACGTTCGCTGATCTAGTTGCACTTCATGAGGGAGACACCGTGCAGGGCGACATTCCAGGGGACGGCATCGTTGTGCTTGATGTGCGCCGCAGCGACGAGCGGGCGGCCGGGCACCTCATCGACTCGGTGCACATCCCGCTCCACGACCTCGTGACCCGTATGGCTGAGGTGGCCGATCGAACGGTGTGGGTGCACTGCGCCTCGGGCTATCGCGCTGCTCTTGCGGCCTCGCTGCTCGATCGTGGTGGAGTTCAGGTTGTCGCCGTCGACGATGACTGGGCGGCCGCCGTCGAAAACGGCACCATCACCGTCACGAAATCCTGAGCCCAACGTGTCGGCCATACCGCTACGAGCGATCCTCGCTTCGCCACTCGGATTCCTGATCGGTGTCTCCCTTGGTGCTCTGGGCGGAGGCGGTTCAATTCTTGCGGCTCCCGTTCTCGTGTACGCCGCCGGTTAAGAGCCCAAAGCGGCAACCGCCACCAGCCTGCTACTCGTCGGATCAGCGTTGCTCATCGGCACGATTACCCACTGGAGGGCAGGGCGCGTTCGCATCGGCACCGGCGTGGCGTTTGGTCTCACAGGCGTTGGTGGCTCACTCGTCGGCTCCGCCATGAACAGCCGGCTCAACCCCAACGTGCTCCTGCTCGGATCCGCCGGGCTTGTCTGCGTAGCAGCGTGGCGAATGCTTGCCAATAGCCCGAATGGTGCTGGCGCGGGCGAGGCACGCGAACGCGAAAGCGCACAAACATCCGCGAACTTCGGGAGGCGGTTCGACCCCCAAACGATCGCTGTCGTAGTAGCTGCTGGAAGCGCCGTTGGCTTTCTCACCGGGCTGTTCGGCGTCGGCGGCGGTTTTGTCATCGTCCCGCCGTTGGTACTCGCCCTCAAAAGGCGTATGCCCCAAGCCATCGGTACGTCGCTGTTGGTAATTTCCGTCAATTCCGCAGTGGCACTTTCGACCCGCCTCGCCACTACCTCGATTGACTGGCCGGTCACGTTGCCGTTCGCCGTCGCCGCCATTGGAGGAGTTGTAACGGGCGGCAAAGTGGCCGACCGACTGGACCCCAAACGAAGCTTGCGCTGGTTCGCCGTACTCCTTGTCGCCGTGGCGGCGTACACCGCCATCCGTGCCGGGCTCGCTCTGAGGTAGATGAGTTGCACGTGGCATCCCGAGGCGACGACAACGGATTGCATTGACGCCCCCTACTTGTCGTGGCTCTTCGAGTCGGGCTGGTCGGACACCCGTAGCGGTGGTGTGATCGTGACCCCAGTGAGCTGTTCAAGTCGGCGGCGCATGGCCACCGCAGCGGTTTCGAACGGATGGCCAGGTCCAACAACGCCACCGGTGTGCAAGCGACC
>JANYHQ010000499.1 GCA_025358985.1 Acidimicrobiales bacterium | reverse complement strand
ATCGCCATCTTCGTGGACGACCTGCACCATGTAGCACCGGCGGCCCGGCGCGCGCTGCTCGACGGGATGATCACCATGGCCAGTACCGGTGCGCCGGCGGGATTGATCCCGAGCTACCAAACGACTTCCACGCAAGACACGCTGGACGTGGCGCCCGAATTGATCAACGAGCAGCGGATGTTGCCGTTCACCTCGGACGAAATGATCGAGTTGGGTTTACGCTACGGACTGCGTCTCGATGCTGATGCGCTGGATGCGTTCAAGCGCGTGACCAACGGCAACCCCGGCAAAGTGGTGGCTGCCCTGCAACGCATCAATCGGGGACTGCGGCCAGCACCTGCGCAAGCAGCGCCGGTGGTTCCCCCGCCTCCGCCTGTACCGATGCTGGAGCCGGTGGCCGAGACCCATCACCCGATGATGACGTCCGCCCACAGCGCCGGCTGACCCCCCTCACCTGTCCCAAACCCGGCACAGGTTGGCGGTCAGGTGGGGTTATCCGGCGGCGTGGCGGCGGCGGATGGCGTGCTGCACTAGGCGGATGAGTCCGCCCTTGGCTGCGGCCCGGTTGCGAGCGTCGAGGGCCAGTACCGGTACGTCGACGGGCACGGCCAGTGCTTCGTGAACCTCGTTCACATCATGGGAGAGCTGCCCGTTGAACGAGTTGCAGGCCACGATATAGGGAATAGAACGATTCTCGAAATAGTCGATGGCGGGGAAGCAGTCGCCCAAACGACGGGTGTCCACCAGTACCACCGCTCCCACGGCGCCACGTGAAAGCTCGTCCCACATGAACCAGAAACGGTCCTGCCCCGGAGTACCAAACAGGTAGAGCATGGTTTGGTCGGACAGCGTGATGCGGCCGAAGTCCAGCGCCACGGTGGTGGTGGTCTTGGTGGAGACCTCCCCGGCATTGTCCACACCGAGAGCTACCGATGTCATGGGCGCCTCCGTGGTGAGCGGGGTGATCTCGGACAACGCATCCACAAACGTGGTCTTTCCTGCCGCGAACCCACCAGCCACCACGATCTTCATGGGCCGCATGCCCAAACCCGAGGGAGGCGGGGCTGGCGTGGCGGCGGGATCAGAGAGCTTCAAGCTCATGGAGCAGCCTTTCGAGAAGTGCGGTGTCGGGACCGTTTTCGCTGACGATGGGAGCAAAGATCGAGATCAAGTCGGCATGTTCCATATCGCCAACGAGGACGCGAGCCACACCCAAGTGGATGTGGAGATGAGCCGAGATCTCGGCGACGGAGATGGGCGATTCACCCATCCGCACAATGGCCGCCCATTCAGGCGTCAAGGTGGCATAGGCGGACCGTCCCTGAGGGGTGGTCTGGATGAGCGTCTCGAACGGCAGCGGTGCGCCGGACGAGCGCGCCCGTCCGCCGGTCAGCGCAAACTGACGGACGAATCGAGCGGGAGGGCGGGCAGTCACGTGGGTCAGGTCCGCGGAAGCGCGGCCTGCATCTCGATGATCAACTGTGGTGTCAGCGACGTGCCCATCCGCTTGCAGAGCATGGTCATTTCGTAGCCGACGAGACCGATGTCAGCCGTTTGCGCGGCCAACACGGCCAGGGCAGAGCCATCGCTGATGGACATGAACATCATGTACCCAGCCTCGAGTTCCACCAACACCTGATGGACGTTTCCGCCACCGAAGCAGCGCGCTGCCCCCTGGGTGAGGCTGGTGAGTCCGCTGGCAATGGCGGCCAGCTGATCGCCACCGGCGCGCCCGATGCCCGATGACATGGCCATCAGCAGACCATCGGCGGACACAACCACGGCATCCACTACCCCGGGGACTTTGTCCACCAGGTTCGTGAGCAGCCAGTTCATGTTTGCCACGTCGTTGCTCATCGTTTGCACAGGTGGTTCCTTCGTGTCGTGTGGTCGTAGTGCGGGTGCAGTGATTGGGTTGCGGGGGATTGGGCAAACATGCGATCAGTCGAGTTGGTCGGCGAGTTGGTCGGATGGGCTTGCATCGTCGGCTCCCCGTCGTACACCGGCACGCAGATCGCGCAGCAGGCGGGAACGACTGAGTGCGGTTTCGTCTTCCTCAGGCTTGGGTGGCCCCGGAACCGGAAGGCGCCGGAACTCCCCCGCCTCGGCGGCGGCCGCTGCTCCGGGCGTAGTGGGTGCAGCTGGTTGACGTCGGGCCAGACCGTTGGTGGTGGTTGCCGTCAATGGGGCCAACGGTTGCGCCACTGGAGCTTGAACTGGGGCCACTGGAGCTGGAGCCACTGGGGTCGGGGCTGGAGTGGCTCGGATCGGAGTCGCCGCTCCTGGGTTGGGGAGGCGTTGGAACGATCCGGCGGCGGCGGCCACGGCGGCTGCTGGCGTCACCGGCAATGCGCCAGGCTGGCGTCGGGTAAGACCGCTTGGGGTGACCGCTGGGGCTGGGGTGGGTGTGGGGGCTGGAGCCGGAACCGGTCGGGGAGCAGCGACCTCAGCGGCGATCTGGGGTTGGGCGGGGGCTTGCCGGGCGGGCAGGCTGACCCCAGCGCCTCGTTGGGGCAGCGATTGAGCCGGGGCTGATTGAGCCGGGGCTGATTGACCGCTGGCCGGCTGGACGGGGGCCGAGCGCGGTGTGGGTCGACTGGCTTCCACCAACACGGTGGGAGTGGTGGAAGCCGGCGCCAGCTTGCGGATCTGGTTGGGCGCCTGGAACGACGACGTGGTTCGTTCGGCCGGGGGCCGTTCGCTCTGGGCTCGTTCGGCGGCCCCTGTGTACTGACGGGAAGGCTCTGACGGATGCGGGTTCTCGGCGGCGGCGGCCCGACCTCCACTGGGCACATCGTTGATGAGTGCAGCCGGCACCACCATGGATGCGGCGATGCCGTTGGAACCGTTGGGCTGCAGCCAGACGGCCACACCCATACGGCGAGCCAGGCGGCCCACCACCTGGAATCCAATTTGGTCGGTCGTCATCTCGTCGATTTCGGGTGGCGCCGCAATCCGGGCGTTCACCGAGTCGATCTCAACGTCGCTCATGCCCACGCCGTTGTCACGGACCCAGATACGCAGGTCACCCTCAGGCGAGTCGGTGCGTACCACCACGGTGGTCGAGGGAGGCGAGTACGTCAGGGCGTTCTCCACCAACTCAGCTACCAGGTGAGACAGGTCGACGGCCATGCGTCCCGGTATGGACCGAGCGTCAGTGGCGGAGAGTTCCAGACGTACCCGGGTGAGGTCGGCGGTCTCGGAGGTGGCGGCCTGCAGGATCTCGGCCACCGTGACGGGTGTACTCCACGGTCGAACCACCTTGTCCGAGGCCAGCACCAAGAGGTTCTCGGCGTTGCGACGCATCCGGGTCACCATGTGATCGAGCTTGAACAACTGCTCGAGAACGTCGGCGTCCTTCTGCGTGGACTCCATCCGATCGATCAATTCGAGTTGACGGTCGATGAGGGACTGGTTACGTCGACCGAGGTTCACCAACATGTCCGTGAGGGTCTTGGACCGCTGATGGCTGTGTTGGATTGAGGTGGCCACTGCGGTGCGCAATACGGTGTTGAATGATTCCGCGATCACCCCCACTTCGTCGAGGTTGCCCGGATTCACTCGCGGTAGCGAGGCGGCCAATGCTTCGGCCGACGGGCTGCGCAGCATCGCCAGCACTTCGGGGAGGCGGTCAGAAGCAATCGACTCGGCTTCGCTTGACATCCGCTTCAAACGCTCAGCCAACTTGCGACCGATGAGTAGCGACAAGGCCAACGCAGCAAGAATAGCTCCGAGGCCAGCCAAACCGAAGAGCAGCGCCGACTTGTCAGCCGCCGTCTTTTGGTTGGCCGCGGTGAGGCGCAGGCGATCAAAGAGCGGTGAGGCCTGATCCGTGAGTGCAGTGATCCGCCGTGAGGTGGCCGTGAACCACAGCGTGGGATCGATGGCAGGCAATTGGCTCCTGCTACCAGCGTCGATGGTGGTGCGGACCATGCTGTCGGCCTCGCGGGCCTTGTTGAGCAACCCCACCTGAACGTTGCTGGCCGTGTCGGCATCAGCAGCCGCCGAGAACGAACCCAACGACTGCTCACCTTGACGCTCGAGAGCCACGAACTCGGAGAAGCGCGATGGTCCGAACTGCTTGTCCGCGAAGGCCAGCATCATGACGCCACGTGATCGCGCCCAACGTTCCTTGGTCTCCACCAGATTGGCCAGCGTGGATCCGGTGCGCACCTGGTTGGCGTTATGGGAAGCCACCGTGATCTCGCGATAGAAGCTGAGCACAGAGTCGGCCACCGAGTTGTAGGTGCGCCAACCGTCTTCGGGAGTGCTGGCCGCGGCATCCACACGGGCACGCATGGCAGCGATGCCTTTGGTGAGATAGACGGCGTTGCTCCGTACTGGTCCGTTGCCGCGCTCGGGGAGACGGGCCACTCGGCTGAGGAAGAGTGCAGCCGCAGCATCGGTACGTTCGCGCACGGCGGCGAGAGCGCCGGTGCCACCGTCGGTGGTGTCGATACGTACGGCCTCGTCGCGCTCTTCGCCAAAGGTGATGAGGTACTGCGTGGTGGCCACCATTGCGTCGATGACGGTTGAGTCTTCGCCTGCGCCTTGGGCATCGGAGAGCTTGGGCCTTACTGCCAGCGCGGTGATTGCCACCAGTGCCACCGTGGGCACAGCCACCAGCCC
>JANYHQ010000494.1 GCA_025358985.1 Acidimicrobiales bacterium | reverse complement strand
CGGGATCGGCGTGGCGATGTGGGTGAAACTTTTCGGACCCTCCCGGCTCCACTTCTGCCACTCCAACCGTCATGGTGGATGTTGGTGTGCGGTCCGCGCTCAGTAGTGTTCGCCATGACACCTGACCCTTCACCGGATCGTTCCACTCCTCGAGTGCGACATCGTGCTCGTGCACCACAAACGGTTCAGGCTGCGTCATGGCACCACATTGCCAGACAAAAGCAGTCAGATTGTGCGCACCAGGGTCGGGATTAAACCAAGCTGTAACTGTGTTTGAATGTATACTCGGAAGGAGTATCCATATGAACGCAACACCACATACCGCCATTGTCACCGGAGGGTCCGAAGGTCTTGGTCTCGCCCTCACGGTCGCCCTCGCTGAACGCGGCTGGAACGTGGTGGTTGATGCCCGCCATTCACAATTGCTCATCGAGGCAGTTGCGCCGCTGGGGCCGTCGGTGGTCGCCGTTCCCGGCGACATCAACGATCCGACTCATCGACTGGCCCTGGTGGCGTCCGCCACCGGGGTGAGCGACGACGGTCGAATCGATCTGATCATCAACAACGCCAGCACATTGGGCCCATTGCCGATGCCCGCACTACTGCAGCTACCACCGACCGACTTGGTCGGTGTCCTCACCACCAATGTGGTTTCACCTCTTGCGTTGATCCAGGTCGCCGCCTCTCACCTCACCGTCGACGGCTGCATCATCAACATCACCAGTGACGCAGGCGTCGCCGCATATGAGGGGTGGGGTGGCTACGGAACATCGAAATCGGCACTCGACCAACTCAGTCGGATACTTGCCGTGGAGCAGCCAACATGGCGGGTGTACGCGGTGGACCCAGGCGATATGCGCACCGCCATGCATCAGGATGCATTCCCCGGTCAAGACATCAGCGATCGCCCACTCCCGCAGCACAGCGTGGCCGGCATCCTGGCCCTCATCAACGGGTCACAACCCAGTGGGCGATACAGCGTTGCGCAGGTGCGGTGATGGCGACAACTGCTACAACGGTGGCCGCGGCGCCACCGAAGGTTTGTGCAACGAAGCTTGACTTCGTCCTTCCAGCCCGCCTTGAGGCCCACCAACCACCCGAGTTCGACGATCGCACCCGCAACCAAGTACGCCTCATGGTTTCAGCGGGAAGTGCCGATCCGGTCGACGCGTTGTTTGATGACCTTCCTCGCTTCGTCCAGCCGGGCGACCTCTTGGTGGTGAACACGTCAGCCACGGTGGCAGCCTCGCTACGGGGCACCTTCGGTGACGGCACTGCTGTACAGGTCCACCTGTCCACCACCCTGCCAGGAGATCTATGGCTGGTGGAGTTGCGTACCCCTCAGGGGGCGTCAAGTACTCCGTACCCATACGATGCCACCAACCAGCGCATAGAACTCCCGGAGGGTGCAATCGTTACAATTCTGGGTGCGTTCCCCCACTCGAAACGACTGTATGTGGCCAAATTGTGGCTTCGTGTTTCAGCGTTGCTTCACCAGTATCTGGTCCGCTTCGGTCAACCCATTCGCTACCACTACGTACCAAGCGAAATCCCGTTGTCGTTGTACCAGACCGTTTTTGCCCTGCACCCAGGAAGCGCCGAGATGCCTAGTGCCGGTCGCCCTTTCACTGCAGACTTGGTTACCCGGTTGGTGGCAGGTGGGGTGGGCATTGCACCGCTTCTCCTCCACACCGGCGTGTCCTCGGGCGAGGCTCATGAACCTCCTTACCCGGAGCGATACGAAGTTGGATCGGCTACCGCAGCGCAGATCAATGCCACGAAAGCAGCGGGCGGGCGTGTCATTGCGATTGGTACCACGGTGGTGCGAGCCCTGGAAACCACTGCCGATGAACACGGCGTGAGTCACCCGGGGTCCGGGTGGACTGACGTAGTGATCACGCCCGAGCGGGGAGTGCGGGTAGTGGACGGACTCCTCACCGGCTGGCACGAACCCCAAGCCTCGCATCTGCTGATGCTCCTGGCCATTGCCGGGCTCGACGTGCTTCATATGGCATATACGCAAGCGCTTGAGGTGGGGTACCGATGGCATGAGTTTGGCGATGTTCACCTGATCCTTCCGTCGTTCACTCGGGACGGAGTGCGGAGCTGACTACGGTACGGTCCGTGCCCACCACTAACCCTCCGGTTACTCAGAGCCAGCGCGACGTGCTCTATGCGCTCAAGCGGCGAGGCGAGACCACAGTGGAGGAGTTGGCGGCGTCGTTGACCATCACCGTCAGCGGGGCCCGTCAGCATCTGCTGGCTCTGATTTCCACTGATCTGGTGTCGTCGCGCGAGGAGCGTCGCATCACTGGATCACGGGGGCGACCTCGCCACCTCTACGCGCCCACGGCGGCCGCCGAGAATTTGTTTCCTAAAGCTTACGGTGAACTCACCAATGAATTGCTCAGCTACCTCGACGCAGATGACCCCACTGTCATCGACAAGATCTTTGCCATGCGCCGGGACAGCCGAATCGCCAACGCCCAGCGGCGACTAGCCGGCAAGAACACGTTGGCCAAGCAGGTAGCGGAACTCACCCGGATACTGGACGAAGATGGGTACCTGGCCAGTTGGGAGAAAGCGCCCGGCGGGAGGTTCCGTATCATCGAACACAACTGCGCCATCTTTGCGGTGGCATCGCGGTACGGCACTGCATGTTCCAGTGAGTTGGCATTTCTGCGCGCAGCACTTGCGCACACCGAGGTGGAACGGGTGGCTCACATGCTCAATGGAGCACGCCATTGCGCCTATGAGATTACGCCTGCGAAATAGGGATCAACCCTCTACATCGATCCAATCGATGGCCAACGAAAAGTACTCAGCGCGCTTATTGGCAATGAGCAGGCCCACTGATTTCACCGACGGCGAACCATCGAAGGCCGCTCGCTTCATCAACTCGCCGAAGCGCGTTCTCGGGGTCAATGTGGCAAACGGAATATGGATGGTGGTCCACGATCGCTTCGGTGGATCGATTCTGGCCCAAAACCACCCGTCAGCGGTGTCTACGGTGAATTGGTAGGCCCGTCCGTCGCCCCTCACACGGGCCACAAAACCACTCTGTTGCGCAGAGACGCCAACCACACCAGTGTTGGTTCGCACACTGGCAAATCCACCGTTGTTTTCGGTGCGTACCCGCCCGGCAAAGGTGGCCACCCCGCTCTTGACCACCATGGATCCCGACGACACGCCACCCATGACCCCATCATTGACCGCCACCCACGGGGCTTCGGTGGCGGCAAAGCCGAACAGCCGAGTGGAGGCGGATCCCGACAGGGGCGCCAGGAATGCAAACGCCACACACACCGGCGCCCCCAAACGATGAAAAGCCATGGCAGAGCGTACCCACCGCTTCACACCGCAGTGGCCTCCACCACTCGCTCGTCAAGGTGGGAGGGCGCCGCGATATGTGCATCTCGAACCCGATGGCGTATTGCTCGCGTTCGCCACAAATACACAATCCCTACCGTGGTTTCCACCGCGCCAAGGATGGCAATGGCCACCCGGGGTCCCCACAACGTCGACGCCACGCCACCGGTAACCAGAGAGATGCTGCTGGTCAAGGTGAGGAGGGCAAAGTCCGTTGCCACCAACCGGCCACGTACGTCATCGGGGGCGGACACCTGAATGCCGTAACCAACGCAGGCCCACTGGGTGCCACCCCCGAGGTGGGCCAGAAACACCACCACCAAGGCCACCCCCAGTACCGGAACAAGCGGCAGCGCCAAATATCCCACGCCATACACCAGCACGCCCACGCCACACATGGTCATCACCGCATGGAGGCCCACCCGTACCGCTTTGCGCATGAACACCGGCCCAAACAGCACCCCAAGTCCTCGGGCCATCAACAACAGGCCTACCCCACCATCGCCGGCATCAAATGCCCGCTTGGCCAGTACGGCCAATAACCCCACCACACCGGTGCCCAGGCCGCCGCCGGCCTTGGCCAGCAACAGTGACGAAACCACCGGATTGCTGCGGGCGTAACGCAGGCCTTCGATGGTGTCGCGTATGGGTCGCATTCGCACACCGACAGCGGATGACTCGGCGTGGCGGGTGTTGCGCCGTATCGACGCGATGAGTGCACCGGCTACTGCGAAGCTCACTGCGTCTACCGCAAAGGCCGTGTTGCGACCGAAACGAGAGGCCACCACGGCACCCAGCGCAGACCCGACGGCCAACATGGCGCCCCAGACCATTCCGGTGGCTGCCAACGCCACCGGCAGGTCTTCGGGATCCACCAGGTTGGGCAATGCGGCGCCCGATGCCGGACCAAAGAATGCCGACAACCCGGCAATGAGTCCCTGGGCCAAGAACCCGAACCCAATCCAGTTGCTCGACGCCAAGAAGAACAACGCAGCTGCTCCCACCTGCAGCAACGAGCAAACAACCATGATGCGCTTACGGTCGTAGCGATCAGCCATGGGCCCGGCCAGTGGTGTCACCACGAAGGCGGGCAACATGGCCGCCACCCACACGAGCGTGGCCGCAATGTCAGATCCAGTACGGTCAATCACCAACCCCACCAGCGCCACCGTGGCAAACCAATCCCCCGCAAACGACACCACCTGGGCCAAGAACAGGCGTCGGTAGTCAGGATTGCGACGCAGCAGGCTCCACACGGACGGTGAAGCTACTGGTGTTACGGCACTACTTCATCATCCGAGCTCACTGCTGAGCAGGCTTGGCCTGTAGCTCCAGGTACTGCTTGCGCGCACGAGCGTGGCCCTTGGCGCCAGAACCCAGCAATCCCCCGGTGCGGGCCTTGTGAACCTTGTCCTCGAGTATCTCGAGCAGCGACTCGATGTCATCGTCGGCATTGGCATCGAGCACTTGCTTGAGAGCCTGCTCCACCTCACCAAGGTGCTGGCGAACCTGCGCAAATTCCTTCTCCAGTTCGGTACGAGCTTCGGCGAGATCATCAGCGGCCATAGGAAAAACCTACCCCAGCACCAGCCTGGGAACTTTGCGTCCCTCCAGTCTCGTCAGAAAGCATGTGCACGCAGACCATGACGCTCCCCCAAAACGGCGATGGCTGAATGTGGTTGCGGCAACCACTGTTCTGATGGCGGCGGCCCAGTTGCCCTGGCCACAAGCGACTGCCGCAATCACGGTCACTGGTCCCCGTACTCCCCTGCCCTCAGCGATGCTGGTGGTAGCCGCCGCCAAGGCCCAAATCGGTGTCACCGTTGTCTACGACCCTTCGTATGTACGCCTGGCGTACCCGGGAGGTGATGTTCCGCTCGATCGGGGTGTGTGCACAGACGTACTCATCCGTGCCTATCGAGCCATTGGAATCGATCTGCAGGTAGAGGTGCATATCGACATGGTGAAGCACTTCGCCAGTTACCCCCGCACCGGTGTGCGCAAGCCCGATTCCAACATCGACCACCGACGGGTACGAAACTTGGCCACGTACTTCACCCGCCACGGGGCCGCCGTGCCTCAGACACTGAACCCCGCCGACTACTTGCCTGGCGACATCGTGATGTGGGACGTCAGCGGTTTGGCCCATACCGGACTGGTGGCCGACACTACCGAGCCCGGGACCAGCCGCCGTCTCATCGTTCATAACATTGGCGAAGGTACCCAGATGGAGGACATCTTGTTCTCCTTTCCAATCACCGGACACTTCCGCTACCCAGCCTGAAACCGGAGGCCTTGTTTGCCGGTACTTTTCGGTGCATGCCGAGTTCGATGAATCCCGCTGATCTGTTTACTGCGGGCCCTATTGCGTTGGTGGGGAGCGGAGAGTTTCTGCCGCAGATGGTGGAGGTCGATCGTCTCCTGCTCACCGGTCGGCCTCCACGGGCTGCCTTCCTGCCAACCGCGGCGGGCGAGGAGGGCCCGGCTTCGTTTGGCCGTTGGCTGTCACTGGGCACCGCTCACTACCGATCCATGGACGTGGAAACGGTTCCGGTCCCAGTGGCCAACCACGACGACGCCAACAACCCCGATCTGGCCGCCCTCATCTCCGGTGTTGGTTTGATCTACCTCTCCGGAGGCAACCCTGGATACCTCGCCCGCACACTCAGGGGCACGCTTGTGTGGCAGGCGATTGTTGATGCATGGGTGGCGGGCGCCGCCCTGGCCGGTTGCAGCGCAGGGGCCATGGCCATAAGTGCCGAAGCCCCGGGGGTGCGTGGCTCGGCTATGGCTTCGGAGCCAGGGTTGGCATTGGTGGCTCATCTCGCGGTGATTCCGCACTTTGATCGAATGGCCCAATGGGGTCCCAAGTTCATGCAGCGCGCCACCGCACCTCAGCGGCCCGGCGTCACCGTGGTGGGCATTGACGAAGACACCGCTCTGGTGGGCGGACCGCAGCAGTGGACCGTGATGGGTCGTCAGCATGTGACGGTGTTCAGTGCTGATGGACCGGTGGTGCACACCAGCGGGGATGAGTTGACGCTCACTCCTTGAACCGTGGCTTATCACATGCAAGTATGTTTGGCGCATGAAAATGCTCCAAATCCGTAACGTACCTGACGATCTTCATCGAGCCCTCAAGATTCGCGCCGCTCAGGAGGGTGTCTCCCTGTCGGACCTAGCCCTATCCAGCCTGAGGCGCACAGCCGAACGCCCCAGCCGCAGCGAGTTACTGGACCGAATCAGCGCCCGCACCATCAAACGCTCTCGTACCTCGCCCACAGCAGCAGTACGGGCTGAGCGGGACGCAAAGTGATCGTGATAGATGCGTCGGCCTTGTTGGAAATGCTCTTGGCTACCGCGTCGGGTTCGTTGGTGATTGAGCGGATACGAATCAGTGAATCCATCAATGCGCCTCAACTGCTGATCGTGGAATGTCTGCAGGTTCTTCGACGTAGCGAACGTCGGGGTGACATCGATGCCGATCTGAGCACGGCGCTTGTCCGAGACTTGCTGGCGCTCGACATCGAATTGTACGACCACCTGCTATTGGCCGACCGGATCTGGGAACTACGGAACAATCTCACTACCTACGACGCGGCTTATGTCGCCCTCAGCGAACTGTTGGAAGTTCCACTGATCACCACTGACGCCAAGTTGGCGTCCGCCCCCGGCAACCATGCCACCGTGGAACTGGTTCACGCGTAGATGCACCCGCCTGCACAGCACGTTGGCACGCGTGATCCACGTTGCGTGAGCAATCCGGGATGAATCAGCCAATTCGGTGACGCTATGCACTTATACGAGTGCCGATATGTCGCGACCGAACGACACCAACGCTGTGCTCACAGAGAGCGCCTGGCCCAGGAACCGTGAACCACCGGGAATCACTCTCCGACTCATGTTGACTCCGAGGTGAGATTGGTAAATCAACCCCAACAAGAATGGGCTAATCCGCCGTACTTGTCCAGGAAGATGGGCTATTTGGTGATGTTCCCAGACGAGAATGCACTTTGGACCCATTCTTGTCGTGGAATCAATGACGCGTCCGGCGCCGACCAGATGCCCCGATTTCAAACCCCTCACCTAGCGATGGTCCACTCCCCCAGAGGCCGTGCATCACCAGTTCTACTGTCTGGTCGGCCACCGCAGATGCACGCGGTTTTCGAGCGGGTTGGAATCATTCTGCTGTCCAGTTCATGGCGCCGAATGCCAACATCCGCACTATGTACAGATCAACGTCCGGGCCGATATGTCCCCCCTCCTGTGCCGCCACCAGCAGGCCATGCCAGAACTGGCCGTAAGATGCGCTGCTCCTGTTGATGCGCATAAGCAATTTCGGATGGAACTTGGCCAACAATGCGGGCCTGCGCGGACGTAGTCGCTGATCTCGAGGACTGCCATGGTGTGCGCCCGGATAGCGGCAGTTAGGCGGTCCATCGGTGGAGCATCGGTGGAGCATCGCCGGGTAAATCGGCAACCGCTTGGCGGGTGTGGTCTGAGGCGGTCTACCTGCCGCGGTTGTCCACCATACGGGCGCCGTTGTAGCCCTGCTCGGTGAACACCTTTGCGGCCCCATCAAGGATGCGTTGACGCGTCCGAGCCGACTTCGAGATGGATTCCGTCACCCCACAATCATGGCACCCGTCGACAGCCGAGAGGGTAGAAGTACCCGCTGAGCGAGACTTTCTACCCTCTCGATCCGTCCCGGCCTTGCGCACCGTGTGACAAGTGCACTTACAACTGGGACGACTGACCGCTGAAGAAGATCAGCCGGCTTTGCCGGTGGCCAAGTTGCTAACGTCTTCGAACTCAGTGGTCAACGGCACCACCTTGCCCTTGTCAAGCTTGCTGAACACCACACTTCGGTTGAACAGCCGCTCATAACCCTTCAGGCCGTCGGTCCACTCCTTCGTGAAGTCGAGCACGGGGACCATGCCCTTTAGGTCGAGTTTGGATGTCGTCGACGCCGCATCAAAGAATGACTTGGCCGTGATATCGCCCTTGATGGTCGCAGCGATCTGAGCAAACGCCACATACCCTGCCCAAGTACCCATACCACCAAGGCTGTTGTAGTCAAGGGCGGTGGTGTCGTAGCCACCCTCTTTGAGGGCCACTCGGTACTCGGCCCATGGCGCAGAGGAGATGTCGGGGTACATGCCGGCAATGACGTCGCCATCGGTGGAAGCCTCGTTACCCTTTGCCGACACCGAGTTCAGGTTGCCCTGGGGGCCGTACTGGCGCGCCGTGGTTCCCGACTGTGTCCAGGCTGTGTTCCAGGTGACGAACGGTGTCTCGGACATGATGCTGATCACACAGTCGGCGCCTTCGCTGGCCTGTGCCACTTCAGACGAATAGTCCTGAGCGGTTGGCGGCAGGATGACCGTTTTCCCGAACTTCTTGCCGAGCGCCTTGATGGCGTTCTCCATCGGTGGAATGAAGATCTGGGCACCGTCAATGATGACCGCGTTGATGTTCTTACAACCATCATCGACCGCCCGCTTCACTGCCCCAACGGCATACATCGGTTGGTTGCCGATATTGAACGAGTGTTTGTTCGTCAACTCCGATGGGGTGATTGGACAGCACGCCCCGAACCAGGTGATATCCGACGCCGCGATAACCGGAACGATGCTCTCTGCAAAGTATGTGAACGAACCAACGATGGAAACCATCCCTTCCGCCACAGCCTGGCGCGCGCACGTCGTTGCCACGGCCGGGTCGAACTGCTCGTCGCAGACGGTGACCTTGAGCGGACGGCCGGCGATGCCGCCGCGGGAATTTATGTACTTCTCATAAGCCATGGCGGTGTTGGCGATGTTCTTGTAGGTGGGACCGGAAGCGTTGAGCGTCGTTACGGTCATGACCTTGATCGGATCGCCGCTCGGAGCCGCGGCAACGGTCGTCGCCGCCGCTGCTACTGACGTCTCAACTGCAACAGCAGTCGTACCTGCTGTAGCTGCGGCTGCTTCGGTGGTGGCCGGTTCAGTTGCTGCTGGTTCAGTCGCTGCTGGCTCAGTTGCCCCAGCAGCCACCGTCGTGTCGGCATTGTCCTTGTTGTTGCTGCTGCTGCACGAAGCGGCAACAATTGCTAGCGCTAGGCATGTAGCGACCGTTATATGCAACGACCGTCCGCGATGGGCACGTGATCTGTTCATCGGTGAATCCCCCCTGTTGGTGGCTAAGAACACGAGGTTGTCCCGACATCGGCATCGACACTTCCCCTCGCGCACTGCATCATGCGACACCAAACCCCGGACAATCCAGTCGGCGCATGCGCCATATTGACAACGGCCTGCGTCACTCTTCACCACCTATTCAACGTATCGCCGATAGGCCTCGACTTGATAAGACAACGGATAGGTGCGTACGGTACGGTTCGCATTGATGCCGATTCGCTCGTGATTGCACACGACGTGAAGTTCGGTGCCCAAGAAGGGTTCGATGAACGAGGTCATCAGATTCGCACTCTTAGGACTAGGTGTCGGAGCGCTGTATGCCTTTGCGTCTCAGGGCCTGATCGTGATCTATCGCGGCACCGGAGTCCTGAACTTCTCACTCGGAGCCACGGCCATTGCTGGCGTCTTCATGCAGTGGGAGTTGCAATATGAACATGGGTGG
>JANYHQ010000480.1 GCA_025358985.1 Acidimicrobiales bacterium | reverse complement strand
CCGCCGAACCACTCGACGAACCTCCGGGCACACGCTGAGGATCCAACGGATTTACCGGTGTACCGAAGTGCGGGTTGATGCCGTCACCGCCGTAAGCCAACTCGTGCAGGTTGGTCTTGCCCACAATGCGTAGCGTCCCGGCCGATTCGGCCCGGCGCATATGGATGATGCACTCGGCATCATGAGCGGCAGGGAAGGCGGTGGCCACCACCGCTGGGGAACCGGCTGTGGTGATGGTGCCCACCATGTCGATGATGTCCTTGACTGCCATGCGCGGACTGTTGCCCCGGGTGGCAAACCGGTGCAGGAACGTCACGTCCACGTCGTGCCGCCGATGGTCATCGTCATGGTCATTGAATGTAGGGCGTCATCTGTATTGCGTCGTCACCGGGCAGACTGCAACCCATGGACACTCCCGCAGTCATTGTCATCGGAGCG
The DNA here is from genome assembly GCA_025358985.1 of Acidimicrobiales bacterium. GTDB lineage: Bacteria > Actinomycetota > Acidimicrobiia > Acidimicrobiales > JANYDT01 > JANYHQ01. The sequence goes on along the minus strand of JANYHQ010000480.1, from coordinate 2,185 downwards.
GGCCTGGCTGGGTTGGTGGCCGCCAACGCATTGGCTGACCAGGGCCGTGCATGCGTCGTGGTGGACAAGGCCCGCACCCCGGGAGGGCGCCTGGCCACACGCCGTCTGGTGGGACTCGACCAACGTACGGCCCGACTGGATCACGGCGCCCAGTTTTTCACGGTGCGCTCGCCGGACTTCGCCGAAGTGGTGCATGGGTGGCGCAGGGCGGGACTGGTACGGGAGTGGTGCTTGGGGTTCGGCTCGGGCGGAGATGGGCATCCCCGTTACTGCGCCGAAGCGGGGATGAACACGGTGGCCAAGTTCCTGGCATCCTCGGTTGACCTGAGTTGTGACTCCATGGTGAAAAGTGTGTCTCGCCGAAATGACCTGCTTGAGGTCACCATGACCAATGGCGATGTGTTGGTGAGTGATTCGGTGATCCTCACTCCTCCTGTTCCTCAGTCTCTGGTCTTGTTGGACAATGGTGCACTGGCGTTGCCCACGGACATAGCCGATGAACTAGGTACCATTTTGTATGCGCGCTGTCTTGCGTTGCTGGTGACGCTCGACGGTCCGTCCACGGTGCCCGATCCGGGTGGAGTGCAACTCGGTTTGGACGATCACCCACTCTTTTCTTTCGTTGGTGACAATGAGATGAAGGGCATCTCCGATGTTCCGGCGGTGACATTCCATGTTCATGATGAGCCATCGCAGCATTTATGGGATTCACCTGACGCCGAGGCAGTGTTGTTGGACGCAGCGCGGCCGTGGTTGGGTAATCGCACGGTGGTGATGAGTGAATTGAAGAAATGGCGTTACGCCCGACCCATCACCGCCAGCGCTGCCACCCATATTGGGGTGGAGTTCAACGAAGGCACCCGGCTGGTGTTTGCCGGCGATGCGTTTGCCGGGGCCAAGATGGAGGGTGCTGCGTTGTCTGGCCTGGCCGCAGCTGAGTATCTCGCTGGGTGACGGCTGTGATGAGCCGCTACGTTGCGGTGATGTTGCATATCGCACGCCACAGTGACGGCCGGGTGGTGTTGGCTTCCATTGATCGACAGCACCGGCGCAATGCGGTTGATCACGCCACACTGGTTGAGTTGACATCCGCCCTCGACGCCGCCGCGCAGTCCTTGGCTCGCGTGTTTGTGCTCACTGGTTCTGGTGGTCACTTCAGTGCCGGTGCCGACCTCACCGGCGTGGAGGGCGGGGCCTTTCAAAGTGCACTGCGCCAGGTGCTCAACACTTTGGAGCAGATCCCGTTGGTCACGATGGTGGCGGTGGACGGTTCGTGCTTGGGGTTGGGTATGCAACTGGCGGGTTTCAGTGACCTGCGCGTTGCCACGCCCACCGCCCGATTTGGTGTGCCCGCGGCCAAGTTGGGCCTGGCCATCGATATGGCCACCGCAGCGCGTATCGAGAGGTTGTGTGGGGCGGGATGTGCCCGGGCGATGCTGTTGGCCGCGCAGACGTTCAGTGGGGGCGAGGCAGCTGCGATGGGGTTGGCAGATCGGCTCGGCGATCTGGACACGGCCCTGTCGTGGGCGGCTGAAATTGCGGAGTTGGCGCCACTCACCATTGCCGCGCACAAGGCGGCGTTGGCGGCGTCGTTCGAAGTTGAACGTGGTGCCCTTACGGCAGCCGCCGTGGCGGCGTTCGATCGTGCGTGGGCCAGTGAGGATCTGGTGGAGGGACGACAGGCGTTCATGGACAAGCGCACACCCAAATTCGTGGGTCGATGATGGACCGGGCCCCGCTCGCCGGTCGCGTCGCCTTGGTCACCGGCGCGTCGAGGCGTGTCGGCATAGGTCCGGCCATCGTGCGTCGACTGCTGTGCGATGGGGCGTTCGTGGTGGCGGCCGGGTGGTCGGCCCATGACGCTGAGCAACCGTGGGTGGAGGATCCCGGTGGCACGGCCGCGTTGCTGGCGGCTCTGGGAGGACCGGCGAGTGCGTTGCACTACGTGGAGGCCGATCTGGCCGACCCATCGGTACCGCAAGCACTGGTGGAGTCGGCCGTTGAACACTTCGGTGGCATCGACATCGTGGTGGCCAACCATGCCCGCTCGGGATCACAATCGCTCAGCCAGGTCACCGTGACAAAACTCGATGCGTGTTGGGCGGTGAATGCACGCGGATCCCTCCTGTTGGCCAAGGCTTTGATGGAGCAGCGCCATGGGGTGCGGCCCGGTGGCCGGCTGGTG
>JANYHQ010000460.1 GCA_025358985.1 Acidimicrobiales bacterium | reverse complement strand
AGCAACTGGTCGCTGAGCGCCTGCATCTGAGCTCGTTGCTCGGGCGTCATGGAGTTGAGCATGGCTTGGGCGTTGGCCATCTGCTGGGCCATGCCCTGCAGCAGCTCGTCGAGTGTTTGGGGATTGTCCGGGAAGAAGTCACCGAACTGCTCCATGAACTTCTCGAAGCCCGGCTGTGTCTCCTGCCCACTGTTCTTTTGTTCCAGCAGGTTGTTGAGGGAGTTGAACATGTCCTTCATGCGCGCCATGTCTTCGGGCGTCATGTCGTTGACGTTCTTGGTGAGCTGCTCAAGATGGTTTTGCATCAATTGCTGACGCAGTTGATCCATCAACTCCTCAAAGCGCTGTCGCGCCTCGTTGGAGGCAAAGTCGTAGTTCGAAAGCTCGCGTACCTTGCTGGCCAGATCCGATGGGAGAAAATCGAGTTGCAGCATGCGCTCGTCGGACATGCCCTGGGCCGTCTCCTGGCGGCGTTGGTCACCAGAGTTGTTGGCCTTGTCCAAGAGATCTTGGATCTCTTGGCGCTCGGTTTGCACCACCTCTTCCAGGGCTTCGGCAATTTCGTCGTATACGCCACCGAGGTTGTTGTCCTCCAGCGCTTGGCGGCGCCGGTCACGCAACTTCTCGAGCAGATCCCGTAGCCCCTTGACCTGTTCACCGTTGCGGTCTTGGAACCCGTTCTGCAGCATCTTGCGCAGTGCCGCATTGAGATCACCGTGGTACAGCAGATCGTCGTTGAGTTGCGCCATGACGTCATCGGCGTCAACTTCGAACCCGACCTGGGAACCGTCCCAGCGCGAATAGGAGAGGCGGCGCACCATGTCAGCGACTCCGATACGTGGCCTTGGAGCCGGCCGCATCCTTGTTGAGACGTTTGGACAGATGTAGCCCTTCCAACACGAACTCCAACGCGCTGGCCTGTACCGCCGCAGAGGCCTTGGCGCCCGCCAACTTGCGTACGGCATCACGGAGGCCTTCAGCGCCCGCCTGGTTGAGCGACGCCACCACATCACCCGCCGCCAAATCTTCACCGGTATGGATCACCATGCCCGAGTCGAAGCCCGTGATGGCGTCACGCATGTCTTCGATGCGACACCGATCCTTGAATACCGTAAGCACGCTTTGCTTGAGGAGACGGTCGATGACATTGCCCTCACGCTCATCGAGCGCCTCGATCTCCACTTTGCCCTGGGTGGATGCAGCCAAGTATTCAAGATCACTGACACGAGGTACTGCTTCGTCCTCATGGGCGCGCAATGCACGACGCAGTCCGGCGGCCACCAACGTTTCGTAGTTCGACACAGTGAGTCGAACGGAAACACCCGAGCGTTGGCTGACCTGAGGGCTCTGGCGGGCCAGTTGACTGAACGTGGCAATGATTTCGGACATGTAGTCCGGCACCGTGATCTTCAACTCGGGAGTGCTCACCGCGGCGCGGGCCTCTTGGCGCACCACATCAAGCTCGATGGACGTTTCCAGCGGGTAGTGGGTGCGGATCTGGGCCCCGAAGCGGTCCTTAAGGGGGGTGATGATGCGTCCGCGATTGGTGTAGTCCTCCGGGTTGGCACTGGCCACCAGCACCACGTCGAGAGGTAGACGGATCTTGTAACCGCGGATTTGTACGTCGCGCTCTTCCAGCACATTGAGCAGGCCCACCTGGATACGTTCGGCCAAATCCGGGAGTTCGTTGATGGCAAAGATCCCCCGGTTGGTACGCGGCACCAGGCCGTAATGCAGGGTGAGTTCGTCCGACAGATAGCGACCCTCGGCCACCTTGATGGGGTCGACCTCACCAATGAGATCGGCAATCGACGTATCGGGGGTGGCCAATTTCTCGCCGAAACGCTCGCTGCGATGCACCCAGGTGATGGGCGTGTCATCGCCGTGATCCACCACCAGATCCTTGGCGTGCTTGCTCACCGGGTGATACGGATCATCGTTGATCTCGGAGCCGGCGATGATGGGCATCCACTCGTCGAGCAGTTCCACCATGGAGCGGATCATGCGGGTTTTACCCTGCCCGCGCTCCCCCAAAAAGATCACGTCGTGGCCAGCCAACAACGCGTTCTCCAATTGCGGAAGCACCGTATCGTCGTAGCCGAACATGCCGGGGAACAACGGCTGGCCGCTAGCGATTTGACGCATCGCATTGCGACGCAGTTCATCTTTTACGGCAATGGACTCCCACCCAGAGGCGCGGAGCTGACCGATGGTTGCAGAAGCGGGGTGAGCCATCCGCGCACCCTACCGCCGACCCTCATGCAATGCAGCCTCGGACTGGCACCGTGAGGGGCTGAGAACGGGCACGATGGAGTCATGGAACCACTGGAACCACTCGATCTGCGGACCGCATTGCGAACCACCGGCTCGGTACGTGCCTTCACCGACGAAGCGGTGCCCCTCGACGTGGTGGCCCGTGTGCTCGACACCGCCCGGTTCGCCCCCAGCGGCGGCAACAAGCAGGGATGGCGGGTGATCGTGGTGCAAGACCCCACGGTCCGAGCGCAGATCGACGCGCTGGCCAATCTTGGATGGCGCGAATACGCCCACATGACAGCAGCCGGGCAGCGTCCCTTTGCCGCCGATGACACCGGGCACTGGCCGGGACCATCGATTGATCTGGAGCAAGCCCGTCGCACGCCCGCGCCATGGTCGTTCATGGATGGGTTGGCGACCGTGCCGGTACTGATGGTGGTGTGTGTTGATCTCCGGGTGGTGGCCGCCGTCGATGTGGAGGCCGACCGTATCCATATCGCTGGTGGCGGTTCCATCTACCCGTTCGTATGGAACCTCTTGCTGTCGGCCCGGGCCGAAGGTTTGGGTGGCGTGATGACCACCTTCTTGGTTCGTCAGGAGGCCGCCGCCGGCGACCTGTTGGGGCTGCCCCCGTACGTGGCCATCGCGTCACTGGTGGCCATGGGCCACCCTGTTCATCAACCCACGAAACTCAGTCGGAAGCCAGTGGCCGAGTTCGCCACCCTCGACCACTACAACGGACCGGCTGTCTTCGTCACCACCTGAGCGCGTACGCTCAGCGACCGGTGCCTGACGAACACAAGATCGACGCATGGCCAGTCCGCCTGCGTCGACGCATCGCCCGCCGCGCCGGCATCGACCCTCGCTGGGCCACCTTGGTGGTGGTGCTGGCCGGTTTGTTCACGGTGGCCTTCACCATCACCTTGTTGGCGGTGTCACTGGGCACCATTGCCAAGGACTTCCACACCACCACCGGCACCATGAGCTGGGCCATCACCGGACCCATGCTGGGCTTTGGAGTGGTGGGGCCTGCGTATGGCAAAGCGGGTGACCTCTGGGGTCACAAACGGGTTTATATGTATGGACTGTTGGGTGCCGGAGTGTTCGCCGCCCTCACCGCCGTGGCCTGGAGCGCCGCCTCCATGATTGCCTTCCGTACCCTCAGTGCATCAGCAGGCGCCGCCACCGGACCAGCCGCCATGGCCTATATCAACCGCCTCTTCGGGCCCGCCGATCGCATCAAACCGCTCGGCTACTGGAGCTTCGTCAACGCAGGAGCACCGGTGTTGGGAGTGGTGGCGGGCGGAGTGCTGGTGGACGCAGTGGGATGGCGGGCCATCTTCGCGGTACAGGCACCGCTGTGTCTCATCGGCTTCGTGGTGGCGGCATGGCTGCTGCCCGACACCGAGCGCCACTCCGGAGCCCATTTCGACATCGCCGGGTCGCTCACCCTCGGCTTCGGGGCAGCGTCGGTGTTGCTCTCCATCAATCAGGGGTCGCACTGGGGATGGACCAGCCCCCGCACAGCCGGGTTGTTCGGATTCGGCGTGGCGCTCCTGGTGACGTTTGTACGAGTGGAACGCCGGGCTGCCGATCCATTGCTGCCATTGCGGTGGTTGAAGCAGCGCAACATCGCATTGCCCATGCTGACCCAGAGCCTGTTGAACTTTGCCTACATGGGGGGATTCCTGCTGGCTCCCCAGGTGTTGGGCAAAGTCCTCGGACTCAGCTCCGGGCATGTGGGATTGGTGGTGATCTCACGACCGCTGACATTTGCGTTACTGGCCCCGATGGCGGGATTCATCACCGTACGAGTGGGGGAACGCGTCACCGGTACCACGGGTGCGCTATTGGTGGCCGGGTCCATGGTGATGTTCGTGTTCCTGGGGGCCAATTCCGCCATCTGGTATGCCGTCATTGCGCTGGCGCTCTCCGGTGCAGGCTTCGGCATCAGCGCCCCCGCGCTCACATCACTCGTGGCCAACGCCGTGGACCCCGCCGAGTTGGGGGTAGCGGGAGCCATGCAACAGCTGATGACCCAATTGGGGGCCGTACTGGGTTCAGTGGTGATGACCACCGTGCAGCAGGCGGCGGAGCCCAATGGCCTGGCCCGGTCAT
>JANYHQ010000457.1 GCA_025358985.1 Acidimicrobiales bacterium | reverse complement strand
TGTCGATCACGATGAAACCGGCACCGACGCGTCACCGCTGATGGTGTTGCGGCTCGACCGCCACGGCTGCTGCATCTGGACCAACTCGACCGGGCAGGAGTGGACCAGCGGCGACTCCTACGATGATCAACGGGATTGGTGCCAAACACTGCGCACGCTGAACCCCGAACAGATGACGGCACTGACCCACGCCATCGAACGCGGACGTCCCTGGCGCGGAGTGGTCCAAGTGATGGTCCCCGGACTGGCCCTGCGGAGCGCTGATCTGGCCATGACCCCCGTAAGCGATACGCATGGCACCGTCCGTGGCTTTGCGGTGGTGGCCGCCCAACTGGCCCACTCTGGGCACATCAGCCACGGGCTCGACACTGATGACGACACTCCCGTGGGGTTGTCGTTGTCCTCGCTGCTCACTGCGGCGCGCACCACGAACGAACAGCACCACACCCGACATCACGTCGACGTGTTCGACAACGAGCCAGGTATGCCCGTCGACGCCCACGTGAGGGTGGATCTCCTCGACTACCTCGCCAGCACCCACACCGACGGCTTGGACCCGGTGTTGGGGGTGGCGCTGCTGTTCATCGACGTGCTGTCCACCGGGGCCGACGTCAGCGCTGATGATCGTCACTACGACCTACAGATGTTGGAACGACGTTTACGGACCACGGTGCGCGGGAGCGAGTTTGCGGCGGCACTCACCGGTTACGGGTTTGTGGTGGCCAGCCGTGGAGTGTTTGCCAGAGGCGACGTAGAAGCCCTCAGCCTGCGCATGATGGCCAAACTCTCCACACCGCTACGCGGACATCAAGGAGCGGGTTCCCCCCAGGTGTGTACCGGTGGGGCACTCTCCATGATGGGCGAGTCCGATGAAGCATTCGTGGCCAGGGCCGAGCAGGCCAGATCCCGGGCAGTACGCCGGGGTGCTGGTGCCATCGTCACCAGCCATAGCTGAGGCATCCCCGAAAGGAAATGCCCGAAAGGGATGCGTCCCTAGCCGGTGTTGGCGGTCTCGGAACGTGCCATTGCCTTGGACAACACCACGTCGAGCAATGTGAGGACGGTCTTCTTCACCTCTTCGCGGCTCCTGGCATCCGTGGTCACCACAGGCGTTCCCACGTCGATGTTCAACGAAGCACGGATCTCCGCCACATCGTGGGCCACCGAGCCACCGAATCGGTTGACCGCCACCACGAACGGAACATCACGGCTCTCGAAATAGTCGAGGGCAGGGAAGCAGTCTTCGATCCGACGCGAATCGACCAGAACTACGGAACCCAGGGCGCCGGTGATGAGGTCGTCCCACATGAATCCGAACCGGTCCTGACCGGGGGTCCCGAACAGGTACAGCACCAGGGACCGATCAATGGCAGTACGGCCAAAGTCCATGGCCACCGTGGTGGTGGTCTTGGTCATGACGTCACCTCGATTGTCGACACCTTCGGACATCGACGTCATGGCCGCCTCGGTGGTCAACGGAGGGATGTCCGATATGGCACCGACAAACGTGGTCTTGCCTACACCGAAGCCACCGGCTATCACGATCTTGACGGAGATGGGTCTTGGTTTAGAGAGCTCGGACACCTTGAATCAACCTCTGGATCAGTGGTACGTCTTCGGACACATTGGACGAGGCGTGATGCGCCTCGAGTAATTCATCGGCGACCATGTCGCCACACAGGACCATGGCAGTGCCCAGCGGTACCGAAAGCGAGACCGCTACTTCAGCCACAGACAAGGTCTGTGCACTGAGCAGTTCCATGATCTCGGCCCGCTCGAACAACAACTTGGTGGATGGTGACTGCCCCAAGGTGGTGGCACTCAGCAGGGTTTCGAACCCCACGCCACTAGCCTTTGAGGTAGTTCGACCCTGGGTGATCATGAAGGACCGCACCACAGACGCCTTGGCCGCAGGCTGCACCCGGTCTTCGTCTGCGCGCTGAAGATTCCTTGATAGGAAGTCACGCACCAGACCGTCAGAATCGGATGAACTCATGGCCGGGTCAGACTGCCAGGGTGTTCTTCAGCTCGGTGATGAGTTCTGGGGTCAACTGACCACCTACACGCTGCACCAGCAGAGCGATCTCATAGCCGACGAGGCCGAGATCGGAGTCCTTGGTGACAACCACGCCAAGCGACGAGCCGCCCGAGATGGAGGCCACGAACAGATACGCCTGACGCATCTCGATGAGTACCTGGTTCACGCCCCCCTTGCCCAGAATGCGGGCGGCGCCGTCGCTGAGACTGCGCATACCGGTGACGATGGCCGCCACCTTGTCGGCCGATGCGCGGTCCAGGTTGGATGACATCGCCATCAGCAATCCGTCAGATGATACGGCGATGGCCTGCTCCACACCCATCGTATCGCTCACGAATCGAGTCATGAGCCAGTTGACGTTTCGCGCCTGGTTCGAGGTGGTCGTGGTCATGTGCTGCTGCTCCTTGTTCAATGCGTTCGCGGCGAGGGTGAGGGGTGGGGTGAGGGCAGGGAAAGAGTCGTCTGAGACCAGTGCGAGCCGAAGCTCTACTGCGACACGGACGAGTCGAACTCGTCGGCATCGGCTCCGAACGGAACGTCAGCATCGTCAGCAGCTTTACGACCGTGAGTCATTCCGGCCTGGAGGCTGGAGAGTGCTGAGCGAACAGTTTCTGGGTCACTCAGTGCCCCTGACTCGTCGGGGGCCGGGCCAGTGTCTGGCATCTGCGCTCCCCGGATGCGGGCCACCAGTGAACGACCGCCACGGGTGGGCGCCGGTGCTCCCACCACTGGCACGTGAACCGGCGCGCTCACTTCGTCCATGGGGGTCTGGGCCGCCGGCTCCATCATGAAGTCATCGTCATCAGCCAACGCGGGTTGGGGCTGATTCGCCAAGTTCACATCGGCGAGGTCCAATTGCGCGACTTCGGTGTTGCGGCCACGACTGACGCCGCTTTGGAGACTCTGGAGCGAGCTCTTCACTGCTTCAGGCTCGCGCTCGTGAACCTCTCCGCCCAGGAGTTCTGGTCCGGTGTCTGGCATCTGGGCGCCCCGGACGCGGCGTGACAGATTGGCCAGGCGGTTGCCGCGTCGGGTCTCCGAGACATCGTGGAGTTCCGCTACGAACGCAGGTTGTTCTTCGACAACAGCGGGTGCCAGCACTTCGGCTGGGAGATCAACCGGAGCATCAGCCACCACCTCGCCCTCAAGCTCTGGCGCCAGGACCTGATCCGTGGTCTCATCCGAGGACCACTCGTTGCCAAATAGATCTTCAGCTGGGGAACCGGCGGCCGACAGCGCGGCATCCAACTCCTCGGTCTGATCGAACGCGGGCAGGTCGTATGTGCCCTGATCAAGTTCATGCTCGTCGACGGTGTCGATGGTGGTGTCGACGGTGTCGATGGTGGGGTCGAACGCCGATTCGCCGTACAGAGCGGCGTCGCCGTTGTAGTTGGCAATTTCGGCCACACCGTCGTCGAGGGACTGATCGAAGCTGGAAGGAAGAACGTTCTCTGAGGGGCTGCCCTCCAGCACGGAAACCGGAATCAGTACGCGCGCTGCGGTTCCTGAGGTTGCACTGGGCGCCAACGAGACGGTGATGCCGAGACGCTGAGCGAGGCGTCCAACCACGTTCAGTCCCAGCACCTTGGTGGGCGTGGACTCGAACGCCGACACCTCGGCCATACGAATGTTGACGGATTCGAGCTCGCTGGGAGTGATGCCGATGCCGTCGTCGGTGATGACCAGCAGATATCCCTCGGCCACATGCTTACCAATGACCGCCACCCTGGTGTCGGGGGCAGAGAAGGAGGTGGCGTTCTCGATGAGTTCCGCCAACAGATGGGCTACGTCGCTGACATACGAGCCCTTCACTTTCACCTGTTCCAGTTCGACAATGTCGACCCGTTCGAATGATTCGACGGCAGACACAGCCGCTCGAACCACGTCGCCAACAACAATGGGCTCGGACCAGCTGCGGGCTTTCTCGGCTCCTGCCAGTACCAACAACGACTCGGCGTTGCGGCGCATACGGGTGGCCAGATGGTCAACCCGGAACAGGTCGTCGAGCTTGTCGGGATCACGCTCACTGCGCTCCAACTCGGTGAGCAGGGCCAGGGTACGGCCCAGCAGAGCTTGGTTGCGCCGACCGAGGTTCACCAGGTTCTCTGACACGTTGCGTCGGGCCACGGCTTGCTGGGAGGCCAACGAGACGGCGGTTGACTGCATGGACGTGAAGGCATTGGCCAACTGCTCAAGTTCGTCGCCTGAGTCCAACACGATTGGCTCGATGGTGGGCACCGGGTCGTCCGCTCCC
>JANYHQ010000444.1 GCA_025358985.1 Acidimicrobiales bacterium | reverse complement strand
CGCAACTTCAACTCGGTTTTCGACCTCGCCCGGCCCGTGAGCCCCGGACTCAAACTGCTACAGATGGGCGGTTTTGCCAAGCTGCACTCCATAGTGGCCAAACGCTTCGATGACCCTCGGCTACACAAGATGTTCAGCTTCCAGGCATTGTATGCGGGCTTATCACCATTCCAAGCCCTGGGCGTGTATGCCGTCATCACCTACATGGATTCCATCCTCGGTGTCAGTTTTCCCGAAGGTGGGATGCACTCGGTGGCCACCGGACTGGCGGCCGCCGCCACTGATGCAGGGGTGGAATTCCGCTACGGCGAATCCGTGGAGCGCATCGTGCGTGCCCACGGAGCCAACGGGGCCGTACGCGGGGTGCGGCTGAGCACCGGCGAGGTGATCCCCGCCGATGCCGTGGTGGTGAATGCGGACCTACCGGTGGCGTATCGGGAGTTGCTGCCCGAATTGGAACTGCCTCGGGTGGTGCGCAAGGGCCACTACTCACCGAGTTGCGTGTTGTGGATGGCTGGCGTCAAGGGCACCATGCCGGCGGGCGTGGCCCATCACAACATCCATTTCAGCTCGCAGTGGAACGAGTCCTTCGACGCCCTCCTCAAAACGGGAAGGCGTCAACCGGATCCGTCGCTGCTCATCACCGTTCCCACCGTCACCGATCCGTCGCTGGCCCCTGATGGTCGCCATGCGTTGTACGTCTTGGAGCCAATCCCGCATCTCGGTGGACGGATCAACTGGGATACCGAACGCCAGCGGGTACAGCAGTCACTGGTGGAACGGGTTGGCGCGCTAGGTTATCCCGTGGACATCGAGGTGGAGAAGTTCATCGACCCCGCCGATTGGGAACGCATGGGCATGGCCATGGGAACCCCCTTCGCCCTGTCACATCGGTTTTTCCAAACGGGGCCCTTCCGGCCGTCGAACATCGACAAGCGGGTACGCGGGTTGGTGTTCACGGGCAGTTCCACCGTGCCCGGCGTAGGGGTGCCGATGGTGATCCTTTCGGGAAAGCTGGCCGCTCAGCGCGTAGCCGAGTTGACTACACGCTGAATGGCGCTCACCACGGTCACCCTCGACGAATCCTACGAAAACTGCCGCCAACTCAACCGGCGCTACGGCTCCACGTATTACTGGTCCACGCACCTGTTGTCGCCCATGAAACGTCCACACGTCCACGCTCTCTACGGGTTGTGCCGATATGCCGACGACATCGTGGATGACCTGGGATCGTCGGCCACCACGTCACAGCGCGCCAGTGCCCTCGCCGAGTTCGGGGATCAATTCTTCGCCGACCATGCGGCGCGCAAATCCGAGCATCCGATATTGAAGGCAGTGGTACATACGGTGCGGGCCTTCGACATAGACCCGGACTGTGTACGTCGCTTCCTGGCGTCGATGACCATGGATCTCACCGTGGCCACCTACCCCACGTATGTGGATCTGCAGGGGTACATGGACGGTTCGGCCGCAGTCATTGGCGAAATGATGTTGCCCATCTTGGAGCCCACCGATCTACGGGCCACCGCCCATGCGCGCGATTTGGGGGACGCATTCCAACTCACCAACTTCTTGCGTGATGTGGACGAAGACCTGGACCGTGGCCGGGTGTACATCCCCCAGGAGGATCTTGAGCGTTACGGCGCCGATCCATGGCTGCGGCGGGTCACGCCTGAATGGAAAGCGCTGATGCGCTTCGAGATCGAGCGCTCCCACGAGTTGTATCGATCCGCCGACCTGGGGTTGGCAATGCTGCCGCCGACATCGGCTCGTTGTATACGCGCCGCCCGAGACCTGTATTCGGGCATCCTCATCAAGATCGAGGAGGCTGATTACGACGTGTTCACGGAGCGGGTGCGAGTGAGTTCGGCCCGCAAACTGGCGATGGGATTCAAACTGCTGAAGCCAGCTCGGTTCGGCGCTTGACGCTGCGTTCCCTCCGTTGCGTCACCCGCACCCAACTCATCAGCACCAGCGTGAGCAGCGCAATACCAAAGCCGAAGTCCTCCAAGGGGATATCCCAGACGGGCCGCCACCCACTGAATTCGTCTTGGGCGTACAGCACCACGGGGGCACTGAGTTTCGTGAGCCATCCATTGACCGGAATCATGAACAGCAAACAGATGGCCATGGTGGACCAGTACGCCCGCATACGAAAGATACCGGTACGCCACCAGCCGAACTCCACTGCCAGAACAAAGGCGGCCAGGAACACCACAAGGATGGGGTACTCGGGCAGGTTGTAGTCGAAGCGGTTCACCAGTAATCCGTAGTCATGGCGCAAACCGGCCCGCACCACCGGATCCGTCCTGGCGTCTTGGATCACCGCTACCAGCAGCAGCAGTGTCGCCAGCGTCAAGGTGGTGCTAGCCACTACGGCCGCTGACCACCGCCGACGCAGAAGCACAGGCGAGGTCACGACGGGTTCGGTGACGTCGGTTCGGGAGCGGTTCCGGGCCCACGGCGGCACTACACGACCGGCGTATACCGCCGAGGCCGCCTCGAAGGTGAGCAGGGCACAGATGGGAATGGCCACGAAGAAGCACATTTCCTCCACCGGATAGCGCCGTGGAACCGTCCATCTGGTGGTGTACGTGGCGCTGTAGAACCACAGTCCGCGAAACACCGCCACTTCGTTGGCCAGGTTGAACACCAGCCAGGGAAGGGCCAGAGCCCGGATAACCAGCAGCGGTCGGCGCCAGACCCGTGCATCGAAGCGAACTTCCAAGAACGCGGTGCCACCCAGGCACAGCGCCAACAGGGCCAAGTACTGAAAACGGGGGCCCATGTGGACCCCCACGATACCGGCCGCGCCCGCGGAACTGCGCTCGACTGTTTCGCTTCACTGCTCGCCCAGCCCCGGCGGTGATGTTCCGGTTTTACCCTGCGGCCGTCGGCAAATCCTCAGACCTTCACGATGACGTGAAGGTACGTGGCCGGAATCTTTGTCGTCCCGTCTTGGCGGCTGGTGTTCTGAGCGGTGAACAGTGCGCTGAGTTCGGCGTGCAGTTCGGCTTCTCGACCGTTCGCCGACGCAGCGGCGTAGGCGTTCATCGTGGGCCCATAGAAGTCACGGAACACGCTCAGGAAGTCCGCCGGATCACCGGCATGCTCGAAGGTGTAGGTCCGCGGCTCACACGTGATGGACGAGCCTGGAACGTTTGCAGCGCGGAAACGCTCCGTGACGTTGGCCGCCACACCCCAGGTGACCGGGCTGACGAATCCCTCCGGCGGAGCCGGCGAGTACGCCGCGCTGATCCTGAGGATCTGGGCCACGAGGGTCGCGTCGCCGGGGATCCAGTTGCCCATGACGATTCGGCCTCCAGGCTTGGTGACTCGGACGAGTTCTTTGGCCACCTCGAATGGTCTGGGGGCGAACATCGCCCCGAAGATGCTGACGACGAGATCGAACCGACCGTCGACGATTGCGGACAGGTTGGAGGCATCGCCGTGCACGAACGTGAGGTTGGCCAGTCCGAGCTTCGCCGCCCGGGCGTTGCCAGCCGCAACGAGGTTGCGGGCGATGTCGACGCCGAGCACGGCAGCGCCGCACTGGGCCGAGGGCACGGCGGTGGTGCCGTCGCCGCATCCGACGTCGAGCACGTGCATGCTGTCGGTCACGCCGAGGCCGGCGACAAGTTCTTCACCGCTGCGGCGCATCGTTGCGGCGAGGCGGGTGAAGTCGCCCTTCTCCCAGAGGGCTTGGTTGGGGTTCACAGTGGAATCGGTGGTGATGTTCATGGGGTCATCGTCGCCCGACCCGCTTGCCGGATCCGCAAAGGGCGCGGTGACGCCGCTTGCAGCGCGATTGCAGCGCTATGCGAGCGGGTGGGCGAAGATCACGTGATGCCGATCAGCGTGAGGATCCTCGGGCCAATCATGATCGGCGAGGGCGAGAACCCGGTACCGCTCAGCCCCAAGCTCCGTCTGCTGTTGGCACTCCTTGCTGCACAGAGGGGATCGGTGGTGTCGGTGGATCGCCTGTGCGATGCGCTCTGGGGCGAGGACCAGCTTTCTTCGGCGAGCGCCACCCTGCAGAGTCACCTCTCGAGACTCCGACGCCTGGTCGGGCCCACTGCGGGTGTGGTCGCCGCGGATGGTGGGTATCGACTCGATCTGCCCGACGGCGCACTCGACGTCGATCACTTCGTTCGTTCGGCGCAGTCGGCCGCTCATGCCCACACCTCCGTCGAGGCCGTGGGGCAGTATGAACGGGCGCTGGCGTCCTGGCGCGGTCCGGCCTTCGGCGATCTCCACGATGCCGAGTGGATCCGCCCGGAGGCGGTCCGGTTGGACGAGTTGCGGATGACCGTGTTGGAGTCGTACTTCGAGAGCCGGCTCCGGACCGGCGGTGACACATCGTTGGTCGGTGACCTCGAAGGTGTGGTAGCTGCGAATGCCTTACGAGAACGTTTCGTCCGCCAGCTGATGGTCGCACTGTTCCGTGATGGACGTCCCGCCGATGCTCTGCGGCGGGCCAGCGACTTCCGACGCCTGAGCCGTGACGAGACCGGCATGAACCCGACAGCGGCGTTGACGGCAATCGAATCGCAAGTACTTGGTGATGACCCGGCACTGCTCGGCGACACCGCGGTCAGTGCACCTCTGCGGCACGGTCGCCCGGTAATCGATGGGCCGACTCGTCTCGTCGGCCGCGCCGACGACGTCGCCCGAGTTGACGAGGCGATTCGATCGGCACCGCTGGTGACGCTGTTGGGGCCTGGAGGGGTGGGCAAGACCAGGCTCGCCCGACACCTTGCAGCCACCGTCGACGGCTTTGCGAATGGCGCCACGTTCGTCGAGCTCGCAGCTATGAACCGCGTGGACTCACTCGCCGATGCCGTCGCCACTGCCTTGGACGTTCAGCCGCATCAGCAACTGAAAATGGAAGAGACCCTCATCAGATTCCTCGCCGAGCGTCATCAGCTCGTGGTCTTCGACAACTGCGAGCATGTTCTCGACAGCCTGGTGCCGTTCGTCGACCGGATCCGGGTGCTCTGCCCGCGGGTGCACGTGCTCGCCACGTCACGCGAGCCCCTCGGATTACCGGGCGAGATCGTCCTGCCGCTGGCCACTCTGCCGGTGGCGTCGTCGGCCGAGGCCAACGCCGACGCAATTGCTTCTTGTCCCGCGGTCGAACTACTCCTCGAGCGGGGTCGCTGCAGCGGTTCCCGGCTTCAGGATCACCGACGACAACGCCGGTGTGATTGCCGAGATCTGCCGTCGGCTCGACGGCCTTCCTCGTGCGCTCGAGCTCGTGGCGGCGCAGTTCCGGTCCTTGTCTCTGGAGACGATCGTCCAGCGCGTGCAGCAGCCCGCGACCGTGCTCGGAACGAGCATGCGGTCCTCGGACCCCCGCCACCGCACGTTGCGCGACACCGTCGCATGGTCATACGAATTGCTGAACCCGGTCGAGCAGGCCGTGTACTCGCGCCTGTCCGGATTCGCCGGCACGTTTGACCTCAATGCGGTCGAATCGCTCTGCTCCGGCATCGGCCATGAACAGCCGTCGAGCAACGACCGGACACTCGATGTCGTCGGCGTGATCGCGTCCCTGGTGGACAAGTCCATGGTGCAGGTCGTGAGTCGGCAAGGGTCTCGCTATGTACTGCTGGAGACGCTGCGTGAGTTCGGGCGCGAGAAGACTGCCGAGCAAGGAGCGCTGGAGGAAGTGTCGGAGGCACACCTCCGGTGGTTCGTAAACCTGGCCGAGCAGTCGAGCATCGGCATCACCGGCCAGCACGAGGGGCGTTGGTCGCACCAGGTGGACTGGGACTTCGACGATCTGCGACTCGCGTTCGGACGGGCCGTGCGTTCCGGGAACGTCGACGCCGCCGTGAGGATGACCGTGGCCCTGCGCGAGTTCGCGTTCCGGAGGATCCGCTACGAGTTGCTCTCATGGGCCAACACGGCGGCGGCCATGCCGGGCGCCACGCAGCACCCGAAGTTTCCCACGGTTTTGGCGATCGTGGGCTACGGACATTTCGTACGTGGGAACCTTCCGGAGAGCATCGACGTCGCCCGCCAGGCGATTGCCGCCGCCGAAGCCAACGGGATGGACACGAGCGGCCTTGCGGAGCGTACCCTGCTGAACTCGTACTTCTACCTCGGAGAGGCCGAGGAGGCGCTTCGGTGGGGCGACCGGATGTTGGCGTCCGCCCGCACGGGGTCTGTGTCCCGCCTGGCCCACGCCCTGTACATGCGCTCCGTGGCAGAGACGAGCGTCGGGCGGACGGTGCAGGGCGCCATTCTTGCTGGCGAGGCGAGCGCAGTAGCCCGCGTGTGCGGGTCCCCAACGGCTCGGGCCCAGGCGGCCTATGCCCTCGGGCTGGCGCTCGAGGGGTCCGATCCCGCCGGAAGTCTTCGCCTACTCAGAGAGGCCGCGTGTCTGGCCGGCCCAGCCGGCAACCGGTGGATCGAAGCATTCGCCGACACGGAGGTGTGGTGGCTCGAGGCTCGCAACGGCGACGTGCGAACAGCGTTGAACGGTTCAGGGGTTGTGATCGACACCTGGAGCGGCGGCGGTGACTGGACCAACCTTCGGCTCAGTCTGCGCCGGGTGCTCGGGCTGCTCACCCGCATCGGCGATTACCGGGCGGCGGCGTTGCTGCACGGCTCGCTGAACGCATCGGGCGCCCTGCTGGCGCTGCCGTCAGAACCGAGCGTTGCCCGCGATGCAAGTTCGGCAGTCGACGAACTACGTCATGCGCTGGGCGATGACGGATTCGAGGAGGCGGTCACGGCCGGAGCGCAGTTGTCGGAGAGCGAACTCGTTCACTTCGTCCAAACGCGAATCAAACATCACAACGCATGACGTCCCTGTCGCTCTCGAAAGGCAGGTCACCGCGCCACGATCCGTGCCGGACGGCCGGGGTCGGCGTTCGGAGTGGGCGCCGAGCTTTGCTGCGGCAATTGCGTTGCAGATTGTCGACCGGGGTCCTGCTCACGCGACCGGGTTCGTCACGCACTTGACGAAACCGTCCGGAAGCGTTCACGTCGCCTTCGTACACGGACGCCAGGCAAGGCGCAGCCTGGGACGACACCGCCGGTCAGGGCGACCGTCCTGCTTCGGCCCTCTATACCCGACGTGATCGGGGCGGAGCCCGAGCACAGGCAGCGCGCCCGCGCCAAAAGTCGAGGTGGACGTTACCTACGTGCCGTGGCCCATTCCACCCTGATCGATATCACGGACCGGGCCGACCTCTCGACACCGTCGATGCCTCCTTACCGGGGGCCAAATCTGACGCCTCCCGACCGCTAGGACCGAGCGATGTGTCCGGAATCTCCACCATTCCCCCACGTCCGGGTACCAATGTGGGGGCGGAGCGGCGGTACTGTCTGAAGCTCATGCTGCTCGATGGCGTCTCCTCCCCCACTGATCTGCGGTCATTGGATCCCGGTCAGCTCAACGCGCTGGCCACTGAGGTCCGTGAGTTCATCGTCACTGCCGTGGCTGCCACCGGCGGACACCTGGGATCCAACCTGGGTGTGGTGGAGCTCACCTTCGCCCTTCACCGTGTCTTCGACTCCCCCCGTGACATTTTGCTGTGGGATACCGGCCATCAGGCCTACGTGCACAAGATCGTCACCGGCCGCAAGGAACAGTTCACCAACCTTCGCCAACCGGGCGGTCTGTCGGGCTACCCCAATCGAGTGGAGAGCCCGCACGACTGGATAGAAAACAGCCACGCCTCCACCGTGTTGTCCTACGCCCATGGGGTGGCCGAGGCCATGAAGGCGTCCGGTGAGTCCGGTCGCCGTCATGTGGTGGCGGTCATCGGTGACGGTTCCATGACGGGCGGCATGGCCTACGAGGCGCTCAACAACCTTGGTCATTCCAACAGCCGTGTAGTCATCGTGCTCAACGACAACGGCCGCTCATATGCACCCACCGTGTCCAATCTCACCAAGACGGTGAGCCGCATCCGCACCAAGCCCATGTATCACCGGGGCAAGAAGCGCAGTGAGGCCATCATCAACAACCTGCCGTTGGTAGGAG
>JANYHQ010000329.1 GCA_025358985.1 Acidimicrobiales bacterium | reverse complement strand
GATCGTCCTGTGGGTACCGAGTTCATTGTCAATCATCGCGGCACCGCTCCCGGACTCATCTGCGTCATTGGTGACAAGGTGCTCTACGCCGTGCCGGGGGTGCCGCACGAGATGCAGGCCATGGTGGACGACGTGATCGTGGCGGATCTGGTGCGCCGCTCGGGTGAGTCTGGCGTCATTGCCAGTCGCGTTCTGCGGACCTGGGGCGCGGCCGAGTCCGCCATTGCCGAGATGGTGGCCCCTCGTCTGGTGGCCCTCGATGCGCCCGGGGCACCCGCTGCCACCATTGCGTTTCTGGCCAGTGGCATGGAAGGCATCAAGGTACGCATCACCGCCAAGGCCTCCACCCGAGATTTGGTGGACGCAATTCTGGACACCGAAGAACACGCTCTGCGGGCCATCATGGGCCGCCTCGTGTTCGGCGTGGACGACGATTCCATGGAGCGGGTGGTGGGCCAATTGCTGTTGAACGCCGGCCTCACACTGGCCGTGGCGGAATCGCTCACCGGCGGATTGGTGTCATCGCGATTGGTAGGCGTGCCTGGCGCATCGGCGTGGTTCAAGGGGGCGGTGGTGTCGTATGCCTCTGAGGTGAAATTCGATCTGCTGGGAGTGGCCAACGGACCGGTGGTGTCGGCGGCGGCGGCCATTGCCATGGCAGAGGGAGTACGAAATCGTCTGCGCGCTGACGTTGGTCTTGGCGTTACCGGAGTGGCCGGGCCCGATGAGCAGGAGGGGCATCCGGTGGGTACCGTGTTCGTGGGGTTGGCACGGCCGGGACATCCAGCAGAAGCGGTGGAGTTACGGCTCCCGGGGGATCGCGAGCGGGTGCGTCAGTACGCCGCCATCGGTCTATTGGATCTGCTGCGCTTACGACTCAGCTCGAGCTGAGGTTCTACTTCCTACGATCGCCACGGCCGGTGAAGCGGGCCACGGCCGACAGCACCAAGGCCACCAGCACCACCAGAATCACGGCTTTGGCGAAGAACACGATGGTGCCCAACACCCACCTCAGCAAGATCCACCCCACCACAATGGCGAGCAGGCCACCAACGGCCATCGCTACCGGGGAGGAGCCCTTCTTTGCGGAGTTCATGTGATCAGGGTACGCCCGTGACCCCACAATGTTCACCATGTCGACCCGTCGGCTCCCCTGCAGCGACGATGTACCTGCGCATCGATACGTTTGCGGTCGGCTTCGGTGCGCACGATGGCCCCCCAACCGTTGCCATTGAGCTTGTGCGGATGGAACTGCACACCGGTGAATGCGGTTCCGGCGAAATCGAGTTCGATGATCCCCGTATCCCCACTCAATCCGCTGCGTGGATCCCAGATGAAGTTGCCAATGGAATACGCCACTACCCCGGTGGCGTCGCGCACGATGGGTTGCAGTACATGGGGGTGTGCTCCCACCACAGCCGTGGCGCCTGCCCTGCGCAACAGTGCGCCAGTGCGGATCTGCACCGCGGTGGGGCAGGTGGCGCGCTCCACTCCCCAGTGCATCATCACGATCACCACATCGTTGGTGGCTCGAGCCTGCTGCACGGCGGCCAAGAGATGTTCAGTGGCCTCGTCCACCACGTTCTTGCCGGCCGACGCCACCCCCGCCCGATTGGGCGTGGCCACCCACTTGAGGGCGGGTATCACCTGCGATGCGCCGAACACCGCCACCCGCACGGTGCCCACCATCCGATGAATGGGTTCCACCGCCGCCGCCAGATTGTCACCGGCGCCCACTGGTTCCACGCCCGCTTCGATCAGCGCGCTGATGGTGTCGTCGAGGCCCACTGTCCCGAAGTCGAGTGAGTGATTGTTGGCCAGGCTGACGATGTCCACGCCAGCATCGTGGAGATGAGGGGCCAGTTCGGCGCGGGAGCGGAAGGTGTACTCCTTCACTTGGCGCTCACCACGGGTGGTGATGGCCGTCTCCAGGTTGGCTATGGCGATGTCGGCGGTGGACAGGAGCGGCGATTGCACACCGAACGGGTCGGCGCCTTCGGGGACCGGCCGCGTCAGCAGCGTGTCGCCAATGAGCATCACGGACCATTTCGGCGCAGCCGCGTCGGTAGTGGTGGATGAGGTCGTCGGGTCGTTCGATGAGACCTGAGCTGGACTCTGCGCGGCCACTGCGGTCGGTACCGGTCCGGCATCAACAGGATCGGTGGCCGACCATATGGCCACGCCGAGGAGCGCCGCTCCGAGACTAATTCCGATCACCGAGCGCGGCCGTTGCCAGGGGCGACGGCGGTGTTGCGGAACAGCCACCTAACAACGCTATCCGTGGTGGGGGGATGAAATGGGGACCTCCACCGACAAGTGGTGGCATCCCGAACGCACGTTCGTGTAAGGTGAACTACACCGGTGTGCTTCGCAGCACTCCTCACTTTTTTGTCATACCGCTTCGGTACCTTCAACACAGCCCGCTTCCCCCTGGCAGCTCGCACCCACCACGATATGAGGAGACAACAACATGGAGCGTGAAAAGGCCCTCGAGATGGCCCTTGGTCAGATCGAAAAGCAGTTTGGTAAGGGGTCCATCATGCGGATGGGGGAGAACACCCACATGCGTGTGGAGTCCATTTCCACCGGCGCCCTGGCGCTGGACCTCGCCCTCGGCATTGGTGGTCTGCCTCGGGGCCGCATCACCGAGATTTACGGTCCCGAGTCATCGGGCAAGTCCACACTGGCCATGCATGTGGTGGCCGAGGCTCAGCGCAACGGTGGCACGTGCGCCTACATCGACGCCGAGCACGCCATGGACCCGGTCTATGCCGGTGCCATCGGTGTGGACGTAGATCGCCTCTTGGTATCGCAGCCCGACACCGGCGAGCAGGCGTTGGAGATCTGCGACATGTTGGTTCGCTCCGGTGCCATCGACGTGGTGGTCATCGACTCCGTGGCAGCCCTTACCCCCAAGGCTGAGATCGAGGGCGAGATGGGCGACAGCTTCGTTGGTTTGCAGGCCCGCCTCATGAGCCAAGCGCTGCGCAAGCTCACCGCCAACATCAACCGCACCAACACCGTTGTCATCTTCATCAATCAGTTGCGGGAGAAGATCGGTGTCATGTTCGGCTCGCCCGAGACGACCACCGGTGGCAAGGCGTTGAAGTTCTATGCGTCGGTCCGCCTCGACATCCGCCGTATCGAGTCCATCAAAGACGGAGCCGAGGTGGTGGGCAACCGCACCCGAGTCAAGGTGGTCAAGAACAAGGTGGCACCGCCGTTCCGCCAAGCGGAGTTCGACATCTCCTACGGCCGGGGCATCAGCCGTGAGGGTTCTGTGCTCGATGTGGGTGTGGAGGCAGGCGTCATCAAGAAGTCTGGTGCTTGGTTCACCTACGAGGGTGAGCAGTTGGGTCAGGGTCGAGAGAACGCCAAGAAGTACCTCATCGAGAACCCTGGGGTGATGGTGGAGATGACGGAGAAGGTGCGTCAGCGGGTTGGCATCATCGACACGCCTGATGAGGGTGCGCTGGCCGAACTCGACGACGAGCCTATCTCGCTCGACTGAGCAGTTTGTTCTCAAGGTGCGCCTGATGGCGCCCGATGATTGAGTTGTGGTGGCGGATCTCGGCCGTGCCCACCGGAAACGGTAGGCACGGCCAGCTCCATTTCTTGGGCCACGTAATCACTTTTGCTGACGGGTGGGCCACCGAGACCTAGGGTCTGCGTTCAGTGAACGACGTACGGCGCAACCCCATAGTCACGAACGGGCAAGACGTCGGTGATGTCGAAGTCATCATCGACATCACCGAGCCGCCACCGCTCGGGCTCATTGGTGATACCTACCTTCTGGGTACCCATCGGGGGGTGGTGGTGGGCCCGGATCACCCCATTGTCAGCGGCCTCATCGACGTAGAAGTGGCCCAGTTGGTGGCCCTCGGTGACCGTGAGGACGAAGCACGCCAGTGGTTGGAGCAGCGTGGCGACACCATCTGGGGCGTTCTGCTGGCCAACGATGACCCCGTGGAATTGGACAACGTCTTGGGCCTGTACCGATTCACCATGCGCCGACGTGGCGACCGTGGCCTACGCGACCTCGCCGTGTTGCTGCAACGCCGCATCGATGACGTGAGTAGCGAGTTCCGGGCAGTGACGGGCCTGGAGTCAATGCTCCAACTGGCCGACCTCACCACCTTGGACCTCACCGTTCACGGTTCGCGAACCATGCGAGGGCGGGTCGAGAACCTCGGGAGGATCGTCACCATGGCCGGATGCGCAGCCATCCGGGCCGCCCACACCGACAACATGGTGATCTGGGCGGCCATGGTGAACCCCATGGTGAACAAATTCCTCGGTCAGGCGGGGGTACCAAAGTACGAATTGGGTTACGGCGTGTTGGAGTACAAGCTCACGCAACAAAACATCACGCCTATGCAGACCATGCCGATCTGGGGGTCCATTGCCGAGTTGTCGGAGGCCGTGTGGCACGGCACCAGCATCCAGATGGCGGCCATCGGGGCAGCACTGGAGCGCAGCGGTTTTGCCGTCGCCGTACCTACGTAGCGGTCAAGGGGAAGGCCCGTTCGACCGATAAGGGAGATGTGCGCAGACCATCGCTCCCACGCGTTCAGCGCTTGCAGAACCCCGATTCGGCTCGGCCGACCAGCATCCGCAGAATGTATGCACTGAGTCGGCCGCAATTTGTCACATGGGCGCTGTTCACCGCAGTTGCGGTGGCGGCCTCCGGCGACAGCCAAGGAAAGCCGACCGTGGTGGTTCCCCTTGTCACTCTGCTGGCGGCATGTGCGACCGGCTGGCGGGCCATCCACGACCTTGAGGACCGCCAATTCTGGGTTTTGGTGAGCCTCAGCATGGCGCTGTCGTTCTTCGGGTT